>JAISIU010000253.1 GCA_031261885.1 Bifidobacteriaceae bacterium | reverse complement strand
CAAGTCGGGCTGGCCGGACTTGAACCGGCGACCCCCTGACCCCCAGTCAGGTGCGCTACCAAACTGCGCCACAGCCCGTCTCCGGCTCACGCGGGCGCTGGGCACCGGTGTGCCGGACTGAGAACTGATCCTAGCGCACGTCACGCCGCGCTCCTCGTACCCGGCGCGGGCCGCTGGGAACTTGCCGGCCCGGATGGTCACATCCGTGCGTCAGATGTGACCAGCAGGGCCGCCAAGTCCGGAAGAGATGGGAACCACCCGGCATCGGCCCCCACCTCCCCAACGGGTTTCGTGGCCCGGATGGTCACATCCGTGCGTCAAATGTGACCAGCAGGGCCGGTAAGCCCGGAAAGGAGGGGTGCGCGCGGCGCGCGGCGAGGGTCCGCGCCCGCGGGGAAGCGGACGGATACAGTTGCTCAAAGGAGTTCGTTGCCCCATCCCTCAGCTCCACCTCCCCACAGAAAGGACGCCGGTCAATGGCGAGCACCGTCCCGCATTCCGACCTGACCGGTTCCGGCACGGCCCCGTCGCGGCGGCCCAACGTGTTCGTGCGCATCGCGACCTGGTCGGCCAGGCACCGGCGCATCACGATCATCGGCTGGATCTGCTTCGTCCTGCTCGCGTCCTCGATCGCCGGGGCCATCACGCCCAAGCAGGCCTCGGACACCGCGTCCATGCACGGCGAATCGCAGACCGCCATGCAGGTGGCGGAGAACGCCGGCGAGTCCCAACCGGTCGTCGAATACGTGCTCATCACGAACGCCAAGGGCGGCCAGCTCGACACCGACCGGGCCGCCGCGGCGCTCCAAGACCTCCAGGCGGCCGCCAAACGGGTCCAATACGCCCACATCATGGATCCGGCCTCGATGGCCTCGGAGGACGGGCAGGCCGTGACGCTCCGCGTCCAGCTCGACGCCACGTCGAAAACGGCCCCCACCAGGGTCGTCCCGCTCCAGAAAGCCGTCGCCAAGGTCGCATCCCGCTACCCGGGCCTCAAGATTGAAGAGACCGGCCAGGCCTCGATCGCCCGCGAGGGCGACAATCGCGTCGTCTCCGACATGGGCCGCGCGGCCGTCACCTCGGTGCCCGTGACGCTCATCATCCTGCTCATCGCCTTCGCCGCGATCCTCATGGCCGTGGTGCCCGTCATCATCGGGCTCGGCGCGGTCGCCTCGGCCGTCGGGCTGTGGGCCGTCGCCTCGCAGGCGTTCCCCGACCAGGGCATGGTGCGCGACGTCATCATCCTCATGGGCATGGCCGTCGGCGTCGACTACTCCCTGTTCTTCCTGCGCCGCTACCGCGAGGAGCTGCACACCGGCAAGGACGCCCAGGCCGCCATCGCCGCGACCGCCGCCACGGCCGGGCACAGCGTCATCGTCTCCGGCACGGCCGTGTCGCTGGCCCTGCTCGCCACACTGCTGCTGAACGACACGTTCTTCTCCGGCATGGGGGTCGGCGCGATCATCGTGGTCGTCATCGCGATGGCCTCCTCAGTCACGATGCTGCCTGCGCTCGCGGCCTCGCTGGCCCGGTTCGTCGACCGCCCGCGCCTGCCGTGGGTGTGGCGCCTCACGGGTCGCGACCAGAGCCGCGTCATGCCGGCCATCATGAAGCCCGTGATCGGCCACCCGGCCGTCTCCGTGATCATCGCCGTCGTCGTGCTCGGCGCGCTCGCGATCCCGGCCACCGGCATGAAGCTGAAGCTCTCCGACACCGACGACATGCCGCGCAGCCTCACGACCATGGCCTCCTACGACCGGCTCCTCGAACACTTCCCGGGCTCGGCCAGCGCCGACCGCGTCGTGGTGCGGTTCCCGGCCTCCCAGGCCATCGACCACGCCGCCTTCGAACAGGCCCTCCAGGCCGTCTCCGCCGCCAGTCAACAAGAAGCGGCCGCTGCCGCAAGCGCCCCCTCCACGGGGACCGGCGCCCAGGGCGCGTCCCCGGCTCCCACCGCCGCCGATGCCGCCACCGCACCCGGGTCGGGGACCGCGCCATCGGGCACGGCCAACCCCGGCAACCCTCCGACATCGGGCACGGGCCAAACCGGCCAAACCTCCCAAGGGTCCGCCGCCTCCCAGGCGATGGCCCAGATCGCGGCCGCGCTGCCGCCATCGTTCACGGCGTTCGCGACCGCCCTGCAAGGCCACGCTGACCTGTACGGCTCGCTGTCGAACGCCTGGCTGTCCGCTGACGGCCGCGTCCTGATTCTCGACATCGAGGTGCCGCACGCCTCCGAATCCGCCGCGGCGCAACGCTCGGTCACCGAGCTCCGGAACGCGATCCTGCCCGACACCTTCAAGAAGGCCGGCGCCGAGGCCTGGGTGGGCGGCATGGTCGCGCTGAACATGGACTACACGGCCCACCTGAGGAGCGGGCTCGGGCCGCTGCTCGCCATCATCCTCGTGGTCACGCTGCTGTTCATGTTCTGGATCTACCGGTCCGTCGCGATCGGGGTCGCGACGATGCTGCTGAACCTGCTGTCCGCGCTCGCGGCCTTCGGCGTGCTTGTGCTCGTGTTCCAACGGCACTGGGCCGAGGGCCTGCTCGCGTTCCGCTCGAACGGGACGGTCGCGAGCTGGGTGCCGCTGTTGCTGTTCGTCATCCTGTCCGGCCTCTCGCTCGACTACCACGTCTTCGTGCTCTCGCGCGTCCAGGAGTTCGAGCGCGCCGGGGTCGAGCCGCGCGAGGCCGTGCGCCGCGGCGTGATCCGCACGGCCGGCGTCGTGACCTCCGCCGCGGTCGTCATGGTCGGCGTGTTCCTCATCTTCGCGACGCTGTCCTTCACCGAGCTCAAGGAGATCGGCGTGGGCCTGGCGGTCGCGGTCATCCTCGACGCCACCGTCATCCGCATGGTCGCGCTGCCGGCCATCCTCGTGCTGTGCCGGCGGTTCCTGTGGTGGCCGGGCCGGCGCGGCGCGCGCCGCGCGGTGGAGCGCACGATGGCGGACGGCGGGTCGGTCCCGGCGCTCGCCGGGGCGGTGGTCGCCGAGGCTGTGGGTGCCGAGCCCGTGGTCGCCGTGGCCGGGGTGGACGATGCCGGCCGGGTGCGGGGTGGGGAGACCAGGGAGACCGGGGAACCGGCGATGGCCGGGGACGGTGCGGAACCGGTGATGGCGCGGGCCACGGCAGAGGACCAGCCACTGGCCGCCGGTGTGGCGGACCGGCACCAGGCCGCCACAATGGAAGCCGAGAGGAAGGAGCCTCCGATGGATGGTGGCAAGCACGCGGGGCCGGAGTGGAACGCGGAGGGCTCGCCGACGGAGACGCTGGCCGTGACACCGGCCGGCCCGGCCGCCACGGACGAGGCCGCTG
>JAISIU010000148.1 GCA_031261885.1 Bifidobacteriaceae bacterium | reverse complement strand
CTGGGAGGTAGGCGGCCGGATTGGTCTCCGCCAACCCCTCATAGGCCTCCACGGCGCGGCGGGCCGGGTCCAACGCTTCCTGGTGCTGGCCCACCTCCGAGAGGAACATGGCGTAGTTGTTCAACGATCCGGCGAGGTAGGGCAGGTAGGCGGCCGGGTTGGCCTTCGCCAACCCCTCATAAGCCTCCACGGCGCGGCGGGCCAGGCCCAACGCCTCCTTGGGCTGTCCCACCCCCCAGAGGATGACGGCCCAGTTGTTCAGCGAGGCTGCGAGGCCTGGGAGGTAGGCGGCCGGGTAAGTTTTCGCCAACCCCTCACGGATCTCCACGGCGCGGCGGGCCGGGGCCAACGCCTCCTCGCGTTGGCCCACCTCCGAGAGGCGGATGGCGTAGTTGTTCAACGACATGGCGAGGTCGGGCAGGTAGGCGGCCGGGTTGGCTTTCGCCAACCCCTCACGAATCTCCACGGCACAGTGGGCGTTCTTGGTGGCCGGGTTCTGATAGCCCATTTGCTCGAGTCCGGTCGCGGAAGAATCGAGTGACTTCGCGATGACATTCGCGATGGAATGTACTGGACTCTCGGCTAGGTGCCCCAACTGCTTGACAGCATCGTTAGTTGCTTCATCGCAGTCGGTTGCTAGCGCGACCAAAATGATGGCATTGAGCAACTGCGCTGCGCAGGGAGGGTCGGTGGCAGCGAGGGCGTCGGTCTGCGCCAGGGACTCGGAAAGCGCTTGACTCAGGTCGGCTGGCATCTCTTGCTGGAACGCGACGGCGGCTCTCGCTAGATAATAGAGCACCCAACTTGGGCGGTCAGTGTCCCGGGGGTGACCCGCCGGGATCGAATCGATGGCATCGAGATCTGTTTTCGCGGCGTCAACGTCGGTAGGGAGATCGCGGTACGTCTTGGCGAGAACTGGGATCAACCGCCGGGCAAAGTCTGTTCGGTACTCCTTGGGCAGCGTGACGACCGGCTGTGCGGTGGCGGAGGGTGGTAACTGGGTCGCGGGTCGGTGTCCGTCCGGGCCCCCTGTGAACGTTGCCTGCCATTCGCGCGCGGCGGCAAGGCTGCGATCGGCGGCCGCGGTCCCTCGCACGGTGCATGCGAAGGAAACAACGCTCCACAAGTCGAAGGTCTCGCGCCCCGCTAGGTCCATGAGGCCGGGCGTGACCGCGATGACCACCGGCCCCGCGCCAGGGAGATGGAGCCGGGAGCGCATCTCCTGAAACCCATGAAGCGCCTCAAGGCCTGTTTCGAGAGGGTTCCTGATCAGCTCGACCCACAGCAGGCCGTCGCACGGCAGGTGCGTCCAGGACCACTCGCGGAAGCTATCGGCTGCGTGGAACGTCCATTCCCAGCCATGATCCGTGGCCAACCGCTCGGCCTCGTGCCTGAGCGTTGCTTCGTCGGCCGGATTCTCGAACGCCACCATCGCGACGGTCGGAAGGTCTTCGGTCCACTCGAGGTGTTGTTTGAGCTGCTCCCACGTCTCCGCCACGGAGAACCGGCGGAATCTGGTCGGGGGCAGGCCATCGCTGGAGTTCGCTGATGCTCCGGGCAGTGCCGTCGCGGCGTCATCGCTCATGGGCGTCCCCGGTCAGAGGATCGGCCACAGCAGCGGATGGACGCAGTGCCACGGTTGGTCGCCGTCCGGGTACCGGAGTATCGCGCCCCTCGCCTCGAGGAAGTTGAAGTAATACCAGCCCTTGTCCTCTGGCTCGTATCCCTCGGGCCGGTCCCGGACCGCGCGCAGGATGTCAAAGTGTTCCTTGGTGAAGCCATTGGCAAGGCTTTGCCGGACGGTCGCTTCGGCCTTCTTGATGGTCGCCTCGGTGGCCGGATGCCCGTCGGGGGCCAGGAGAATGATCTGCTGGATCAGCTGGAAGAGGATGCGGAACAACCCACCGGAATCGCGGACCACCGTGGCGATCCCGGCTGGATCCGCGAACAGCGATTCGAGGTCGCCTTCGGGAGCGCGTCGTGTCAAGACCTGGGTCAAGGCGTCGACCCCTGGGGCGAACGGGGTACCACCGTCTTCTTGCACGACCATGACATTGAGCATCGCCTCGGGGATGGTCCATCCGGGGGACACGTAGGTCGGTACCGTGTAGATCATGTGGAGCCCTGGGAGCGGGAGGCGTTCGCCGTCGGTGCAGAACACGTGCTCGACGGCGGTACGGATCTGGTCATAGGTGTCGTGATCGCCGGTCCAATGATCGATCGAGTCGATCGCGAAGACTGGGGGCTCGCCGCCGGTCGTGACGCCGTCAACGATTTGGCGGACGATCTCCCGGAGAGCCGTGTAGAACTGGCCCGGATTGCCCGCGATCAAGGCGTCAATCTCCTTGCGGACAGCGGTGCCCTTGCTTCCCAGGTCGATGCCGAGCCGCGCGGACAGTGTCCCTGGCCCAAACTTGAGACTCGGGTTGATCTCTTCGAGATTGATGTTGAACTTCTTGAACTTGCCAGCGATGTCCTTTTTGCTCTGCTCGGGCAACTCTTCGCCTGTGGCCTCGAGCAGGCCGACAACGACGGCCACCATGAAGGTGGAGGTCGTCAGCTCGGCCGACGGCTGGAGAAAGTCGTCGATGTCCGTGTAGTAAAAGGGCCGGTCGACCTTGTCCAGCTCCTGGCCGAGCCGGATCAGCTCTGAGGACTTGCCAGACCCGCGCGGCCCGCTGACAAGCGTGACGGCATCGCCCGTCGAGAACTCGATGGTGCTGAGAAGCTTCGCGCACAGATCGCTGCCGCGGACCGCGTCCTCCTCGAGCTCGACATAGAAGCTCTGCCGGGCGTCGAGCGCCTGGCGCTGGTCGACGTTGCGGTAGAACTCGCGGCGGTACTCGTGGTCGTAGCCCTTGCTCATGGTCACAGCTTAGAGTCCCGTTCGCCCGAACGGCCGGTGGTGCCGTGTGACGCGGCGGCGGTTCGGGCCTGGAAGTCTGTGGGGGATGGGTGGACGATGCCGTACGTCCCACCGGGCTCCCCAGGGGCTTGTCGAGCCCTTTGGCTGTTCCCACCGGGCTTGTCGAGGCTTTTGGCTGTTACGAGGCCCTTGGTAGAGCCATCAGGCTCGACAAGCTCCCCGGCAAGGACCAAACCGCTCGACAAGCCGTGTCCGCCGCCAGCCCAGAGGCGGCAGGACGCGGGAGGATGGGGGCATGGAGATCGGGGCCGGGGTGGAGCAGTACCTGGGCTACCTCGACGTGGAGCGCGGGGCCTCGCCCAACACGGTCGCGGCCTACGGGCGCGACCTTCGGCGGTACGCCGCCCACCTGCGCGGCCTCGGCATCCGCACGTACGATGCCGTCACACCGGAAGCGGTGGAGACGTTCGCCGCCGCGCTCCGCACCGGCGGGGCGGGGGCCGGGCGGCCGCTCGCGGCCAGCAGCGCGGCGCGCGCCCTGGCGGCCGTGCGCGGCCTCACGCGCTTCGCGGCGCTGGAAGGGTGGGCGGACTCGGACCCGTCGGCCCTGGCCCACGCCCCCAAGCTGCCGCTCCACCTGCCCAAGGCCCTCACGGTCGCCCAGGTCACGGCCCTGATCGAGGCCGCCGGGACTGGCGAGCCGGAGGTCTCCCACGTGCGTGACCGGGCCGTCGCCGAACTGCTCTACGCCACGGGCGCCCGCGTCTCCGAACTCCTCGCGCTGCGCCTGGGGGACGTCCCGTTCGCCACCGAGCCCGCGCCCGCCCGGCGCGAGGTCCGGTCCACGGGCAGCGGTGCCGCCGGGGCCCCCGGACAAACCCGCCCAACCTCCCAAGGCGCCGGGCTGGCCCAAACCCAGCCCTCCGGCATCGTGCGCCCGCCAACCGGCCCAACCAACCCACCAGACCAGCCCGACCCGCCGCCCATGCTGCGGCTGTTCGGCAAGGGCCGCAAGGAACGGGTGGTGCCCGTGGGTCGGGCCGCGCGCGAGGCGCTCGCCGCCTACGTGGTGCGCGCGCTGCCCGAGCTCCGGGCCCGCCGCGCGCGCCGCGCCCACCCGGCGGGCCCCGCCGACCTCCTGCTGTGGGGCGACCGCGGCGCGCCGCTGGCCCGCCAAACCGTCTGGACCATGCTGCGGCGGGCGGCGGCGGCCGCCGGCCTCGACCCGGCCCAGGTCTCGCCGCACACGCTTAGGCACTCGTTCGCCACCCACCTGCTGGAGGGCGGCGCCGCCCTGCGCGTGGTCCAGGAGCTGCTCGGGCACGCCTCGGTCACCACGACCCAGCTGTACACGAAGGTCACGCTCGACCACCTGCGCGAGGTCTATGCCGGTGCCCACCCGCGCGCGCTCGGTCCCGGGCCGAGAT
>JAISIU010000284.1 GCA_031261885.1 Bifidobacteriaceae bacterium | reverse complement strand
GCCTCGGTCGGCGCGATCCTGACGTGCGTGGTGGCCTTCGCGGGGTGGAAGCCCGCCCGGCGGGCGGCGCGGGCCCGGGCGGACGTGCCCACGGGGCGGTTCTCGGGGCAACTGGGCCGGTCCGTGGTCGCGAACCTGGCCGGCTGTGCCCTCACCGTCGGCTACCCGACCGTCATGAGCCTCATGGTTTCCAAGACGGCCATCGCCCACGCCGCCGGCCTCTTGTTCGCGATCTCGATGACGCGGGCCCTGCTGCTGCTGCCGCTGAACGTCTTCCAGCCGATGCTGATCTCCCATTTCGTCTCCGCGCGCGGCCACGGGACGAAACTGCTCGCGGCCCTGTGGGGCATCGTCGCCGGCGCAGGCGCCGTGATCGCGGCGGCGGTCGCGCTGATCGGGCCGTTCCTGCTCAGGCTCCTGGCGAAGGACTACCAGCTCAGCCCCGGTCTCTTGGCGGCGCTCACGCTCGGCGCCGCAGCCGTGACGCTGGCAGTGGCGACGGGCGCCCTGGCCCTGTCGCTGGGCGCCCACACCGCCTACATGGTCGGTTGGATCGTGGCCGTGGCCGTCTCGGCCGCCGCCCTGGCGTTGCCGCTGCCGCTGAACACCGCGACGGTCGTATCACTGCTGATCGGCCCCGTCGTGGGCGCGTTGATCCACTCGGCCGCGATCGCGCGCCGGCTGCGGGTTCCGATGGCGGAGGCTTAGCCGGCCACCTCGGGGAAGATGCGCGGCAACCGGGCCAGGTAGTCGCCGTAGCCGCTCTTTTGGTAGCGGGTGGCCAGGCGGCCGAGCTGGTCGGTGTCGATCCAGCCGTTGCGCCAGGCGATCTCCTCGATGCAGCCCACCTGGAGGCCCTGCCGCTGCTCCACGGCGCGGACGTACTCGGCGGCCTGCATCATCTGCTCGAACGTCCCCGTGTCGAGCCAGGCCGTGCCGCGCTCCAGCTTGGCGACGCGCAGCCGGCCCTGCTCGAGGTAGCACTGGTTGACGGCCGAGATCTCCAGCTCCCCACGCGGTGAGGGTTTGATCGACTTCGCGATCTCGACGACATCGTGGTCGTAGAAGTACAGGCCCGGCACGGCCCAGTTGGACTTGGGGTGCGCTGGCTTCTCCTCGACCGAGAGGGCCTTGCCGGCGGCGTCGAACTCGACGACGCCGTAATGCTTCGGGTCGGAGACCTGGTAGGCGAAGATCAGCCCGCCGTCCAGGTCCGTGTTGCCGCGCAACGCCCGGCCCAGGCCCGTGCCGTGGAAAATGTTGTCGCCGAGCACCAGGGCGGCGCCGCCGTCGCCGATGAAGTCCTCACCGAGGATGAACGCCTGGGCCAGCCCGTCGGGGGAGGGCTGCACCTTGTACTCGAGTCTCATGCCCAGGTCGGAGCCGTCGCCTAGCAGCGCCTCGAACGCCCCGGCGTACTCGGGCGCCGTGATGATCAGCACCTCGCGCAGCCCGGCCGTCATGAGCGTGGACAGCGGGTAATAGACCATCGGCTTGTTGTAGACGGGCACCAGCTGCTTGCTGGTCCCCTTCGTGATAGGCCAGAGCCGGGAACCTGAGCCGCCCGCCAGGACGATGCCGCGCATTGCCATCAGGGTCAGGCCGCCTTTCCATCAGTGGGGGACGATGCCGAGCCGGCCGGTCCGCCCGAACCGTCACCGCCGGCGTCGGCCGCTTCCTTGGCGACGTAGGCGCGAAGCGCGGCGTCGCCGTCGCTCGGCGTGAACCCGGCCCGTTCGATCTTCGAGAGGTCCAACGTGGACGATGCCGGGCGCGGCGCGATCGGTCCGGCCTGGCCCTCGTAGTAGGCGGCCGTCGTCACGGGCGTCACCTCGGCCGGCGAGTGGCGGAGCAGTTCGAAGACGCGGGCCGCGATCTGGGCCCAGCTCTGGGCGGGGCCCTCGCACGTGAGGTTGTACGTCCCGTACGGTGCGCCGCTCCGAACGAGGTGGACGATGCCGGCCGCTAGGTCTTGCGTGAAGGTGAGCCTTCCCACCTGGTCGTCGACGACGGCTGGTTTGATGCCGCGGGCGGCGAGGGACGCCATCGTGCGCACGAAGTTCTTGCCGTCGCCGATCACCCAGCTGGTGCGGACCACGTAGTGGCGCGGCACCGCGGAGACGATGGCGTCGCCGGCGGCCTTGGTCTGGCCGTACACGGAGATCGGGCAGAACGGGTCGGATTCCGTGTAGGGGCGGGTGGCCGTGCCGTCGAAGACGTAGTCGGAGGAGACGTGGACCAACGTGAGGCCGTGCGCGGTGGCGACGGCCGCGAGGTTGGCGACGCCCGTGACGTTGGCCTGCCACGCGGCGCGGCGGCCGTCCGGGGTTTCCGCCTTGTCGACCGCCGTGAACGCGGCCGCGTTCACGATCGTCTGGTAGTCGGCCCAGTGGCGGGTGTCCTCGAGACCGCCCGGAGCGGCGATGTCGAACGTGTCGATGTCGACATACTCGTAAGACGGGTTGTTGCCGAGCTGGGTGTGGAGGGCCCGGCCGAGTTGCCCGTGGCAGCCGACGATCAACGTCTTGCGCGGCGCGAGCGGCGTCACATCGCCGAGGAACGGGTGCCGCTTGTCCTTCTCGGAGACGACGGCCCGGTCGAGCGGGATGGGCCACGGGATCGCGACCGTCGGGTCGGCCTGGTTCAGCATCGAGTACGTCGCGTCGGGGGACCAGTGGTCGTTGACGAGGTAGGAGTAGACCGTGTCGGAGACCAGGGTTTGGTAGGAGTTGCCGACGCCGCGCGGCACGAACACGGCCCGCGCCGGGCCCACCTCGCAGCAGAACGTGTGGCCGAACGTGGCGCCCGGGCGCAGGTCCACCCAGGCCCCGAAGAACTTGCCGAAGGCGCAGGTCACGAGCTTGTCCCACGGTTCGGCGTGGATGCCCCTCGTGGTGCCCGGCTCCTTGTTGTAGGCGATCGAGTTCTGGACCGGCCCGAAGTCCGGCAGGCCGGCGGCCACCATCTCGGCGCGCTGCCACGTCTCCTTGAACCAGCCGCGATTGTCGCCGTTGACGACGAGGTCGAGCACGAGCAGGCCCGGGATGTCGGTCTCCGAGACCGTCACGCCCTTGGGGGTGCGGCCGATCACGTGCGTGCCTTCGGGGGTATCAGTCATGGGGTGCGGGATTCCTTTCGCCTGCGTGGATGTGGAGCGTTCGGTACGCCGGCCGCGTCACTGGCCGCGCGCGGCGTACTTGGCCTCGGTCGCCTGCTTCTGCGGCCGCCACCAGTCCTCGTGGTCGCGGTACCAGGCGACGGTCTGCGCCAGGCCCTCCTGGAAATCGGTGTGGATCGGCGCCCAGCCGAGCTCCGTGCGCAGCCTGGTCGCGTCGATCGCGTAGCGGCGGTCGTGGCCGGGGCGGTCCTTGACGTGCTCGAAGTCGCCGGGATCGCGACCCATGGCGGCGAGGATGTCGTGCATCACGTCGATGTTGGACCGTTCGCCGTTCGCGCCGATCAGGTAGGTCTCGCCGATCTGGCCCTTCTCGAGGATCGTCAGGATGGCGCGGGAGTGGTCCTCGGTGTGGATCCAATCCCGGACGTTCAGGCCGGCGCCGTAGAGCTTGCAGGGCTGGCCGTCGATCAGGTTAGTGATCTGGCGCGGGATGAACTTCTCGACGTGCTGGTACGGCCCGTAGTTGTTCGAGCAGTTCGAGATCGTCGCTCGGATGCCGTATGTGCGTGTCCAGGCGCGGACCAGCATGTCGCTGCCGGC
>JAISIU010000261.1 GCA_031261885.1 Bifidobacteriaceae bacterium | reverse complement strand
ATCGTGCCGCCGGCGTGGTTGTGTGTGTTCTCGAGCGCCAGCAGCGTGGTGCGGATGTCGAACTCGCCGCCCTCGGGCGGGAACTCGGCCACCTCGGCGCGGACGTCCTCCACGGAGGGCACGCCGGGCTTCACGGCCCAGTTCAGCGCGCAGGCCATGCCGCCCGCCAACCAGGCGGCGTTGCCGAGCTCGTGCTCCAGTGTGTGCGCGTGCTTCGGCGCGAGGAAGCGCTGCCCGCGGCCCAGGTGGCCGATCATCGCGATGATGTTGGACATGCAGCCGGACGGCACCCAGATGGCCGCGGCCTTGCCGGTCAGCGCGGCGACGCGCCGCTCCAGCTCGGCCATGGTCGGGTCGTGGTCGAGGACGTCGTCGCCGACCTCGGCCTCGGCCATCGCCTTGCGCATCTCGGGGGTGGGCTTCGTGACGGTGTCGGAACGCAGGTCGACGGCGATGGCGGTCATGGAGTGGCGGTCCTTTCGAATGGCTGAAAGATGGCGACGTGGCGGGCCACACGAGGTGGCCACGTTACCTATTCTCCCGCTTCCCCGGGGCGCAACGGCAAGTGACTATCGTCACGGCCGCTCGGATTCGTAAGCGGCCCGCGAACGGCCCTAGGCTAGGACCGCGGTCTTGGAGCCAACCAGGTCCTGACCGCACAAAGAGAAGGGAACCCGGTCCGCTTGTGACGACCGGCCGCGCACGCCCCGTGAAGCGCGGCCGCACCCACCGCCATCGGACCTCCCTTTTTGAGAACTCACGGGACCAATCCCACGGGACGTGGGAGCCCCCACCCGGCCACGGCGGCCATCCAGCCGTCTGCCGCGCGCTCACGCCCCGACGCGCCACAAGCGAGCGAAGGAGTTAAGGCATACGCCATGATGTTTCAAGTTTGCATTCACGGCCGAGGCGGACAGGGCGTGGTGACGGCATCGGCGATGCTGGCTCAGGCCGGGTTCGCCGGCGGCCACCAGGTCCAGGCCACGCCGAGCTTCGGCTCGGAGCGCACGGGCGCGCCGGTCGTGGCGTACACCCGGTTCTCCGATGCGCCGATCCGCACGCGTGAGCCGATCATCGTGCCGGACGCCGTCATCATCCAGGACCCGACCCTGCTTCGCTCGATCAACCCGTTCCAGGGCATGGCGCAGGACGGCTGGGCCGTCGTCAACACGAGGGAGAGCCCTGACGAGGTCCGCGAGGGTTCGCCGGACGCGCCCAGCGCCAAGGGCCACCTGGCCACGGTCCCGGCGGACGACATCGTTCGCGAGTACCTCGGCCGGCCGATCCCGTCGTGCGCGCTGCTCGGCGCGTTCGCGGCGCTGACCGGTTCGATCAAGCTGGACGCGGTCGCGGACGCGATCAACCGCAAGTTCAAGGGCAAGGTGGCGTCCGGCAACATCAAGTCCGCCGAGGTGGCCTTCCAGTGGGTCAAGGACCACGCCGGCCACGAGGACATCGGCGCGCCGAACGGCATCGAGCACGTCGCCGCGGATCTTCCGAGCGAGGAAGAGATGCCGGCCCCGATCATCGGAACTCCGGAGGTTGTCAATGCCTGAGCTGCTTGAAGGCTCGCAGTCGGTGGCCCGGGCGGTGGCGATGTGCCGCCCGGACGTGGTCTGCGCCTACCCGATCTCACCCCAAACCCACATCGTCGAGGCGCTCGCGGGCATGGTCCGCACGGGCAAGTTGAAGCACTGCGACTACATCAACGTGGAGTCGGAGTACGCGGCCATGAGCGTGTCGATCGGCGCGAGCGCGGCCGGCGGCCGCGTCTACACGGCGACGGCCTCGCAGGGCCTGCTGTACATGACGGAGGCGATCTACAACGCTTCCGGCCTGGGCCTGCCGATCGTGATGACGGTCGCGAACCGGGCGTTGGGCGGTCCGATCAACATTTGGAACGACCAGTCCGATTCGCTGTCGCAGCGTGATTCCGGCTGGCTCCAGCTGTTCGCGGCCGACAACCAGGAGGCGCTCGACCTCCACATCCTGGCCTACCGCGTGGCGGAGGAACTCTCGGTGCCGGTCATGGTGTGCATGGACGGTTTCGTTCTGACGCACGCCTCGGATGTCGTTGAGATGCCCACCCAGGAGCAGGTCGACAAGTTCCTGCCG
Source organism: Bifidobacteriaceae bacterium (assembly GCA_031261885.1). Lineage (GTDB taxonomy): Bacteria > Actinomycetota > Actinomycetes > Actinomycetales > WQXJ01 > JAISIU01. The sequence goes on along the minus strand of JAISIU010000261.1, from coordinate 2,687 downwards.
CCGTTCACGCCGCGTCAGGCGCTGTCGATCGAACATCCCGGGTCGATCGGCATGATGGCCGGGCCGGAGATCTTCACGGAGACCAAGTATCTGGCGCACCGCACCATGTTGAGCGCGAGGGGTGTCATCGAGAAGGCCTCTTCGGAGTTCGAGGCGCAGTTCGGCCGCGTGGCCGGTCAGTTGGTCCGGCCGTACGGGGACACTCGGGCGGACGATGCCGAACATCGGCCCGCGCAGTCGGATGAGATCGTGGTCGTGGCCATGGGCAGCGTCCTTGGCACGTTGCAGGCGGTTCTGCCGGTGCTGCGCGCGGAGGGCATCAACATCCAGTTGCTCGGGATCGGCTCGTACCGGCCGTTCCCGAACCAGCGGCTGGTCCAGGCGGTCGGCGAGGCGAAGCGCGTGGTCGTGATCGACCGCGCCATTCAGCTCGGCATCGGCGGCGTGCTGTCCGATGACGTGCAACGCGCCTTGGGTTCCAAGCCGGTGACCGTCGATTCGGTGGTCGCCGGGTTGGGCGGCCGGCCGATCACGGAGGCGTCGCTCGAGGACGTGCTGCGGCGCGCCGCGAAGGGCGAGCTCGAGGATTTGACGTTCATGGACCTCAACCAAGAGGTCGTGGGAGAGGCGGCGTGACATGGTGAAGGTCAACATTCCGTTCATGCAGACGGGCACGCTGGTTGTCGGCAACCGCCTGCTCGACAAGGAGGACCGCACGGTCCAGGCGTGGCGCGACCGTCCGAGTTCGCTGACGCACGGCCACCGTGCCTGCCAGGGGTGCGCCGAGGCGTTGGCGGCCCGTTGGGTGTTGGACACGGCGATGGACGCGACGGGCGGCAAGCTCATGGTCGCGAACGCGACGGGCTGCTTGGAGGTGTTCTCCACGCTGTATCCGGAGAGCGCCTGGAAGATCCCGTGGATCCACTCGTTGTTCGCGAACTCGGCGTCGGTGGCGACGGGTATCGCGGCGGTCAACCATGCGCGCGGCCGCGACGACATCCGTGTGATCGCGCAGGGCGGCGACGGCGGCACGGCCGACATCGGCCTGGCCTGCCTGTCCGGCATGTTCGAGCGCAACGACGACGTGCTGTACGTCTGCTACGACAACCAGGGCTACATGAACACGGGCGCGCAGCGTTCCAGCGCCACGCCGCCCGCTACGAGGACCGCGACCACGCCGGCCGTGGGCCGCGACCCGGGCGCGCCGTTCGGCCAGGGCAAGAGTGTGCCGAAGATCGCGATGGCGCACGAGATCCCCTACGTCGCGACGGCGTCGGTCGCGGACATCCGCGACCTGGAGCGCAAGGTCCGCACGGCCATGAGCCATCACGGCGCCCGCTACCTGCACGTGCTCGTGACCTGCCCGCTGGGGTGGGGCACCAAGTCGTGCGACTCGATCAAGATGGCCCGCCTGGCGGTCCGCTGCGGCCTGTTCCCGCTGTTCGAGGCCGAGTACGGCGAGGTGACGGACGTGACGCCGATCCGCGACCGTGTGCCGGTCGAGGAGTACCTGAAGCCGCAGCGCCGGTTCGCGCACCTGTTCGGGCCGCATGGCGACGAGGTCGCGCTGGAGCGGATCCGGCAGATGGCCGAGCGCAATATTCGTCAGTACAACCTGCTTGGTGAGGAAGTCGCAGCATGAGCCCTTCGAAGACGAAATCCGTGGCCGGCCCCGGCGCGTCGAAGCGGCTCGTGCCGCCGGGCCTGACGGCGGCGGCCGGCACCTCCGCGGAGTACCTGACCGGCACGTGGCGCACGGAGCGCCCGGTGTACGAGAACCTGTTGCCCCCGTGTTCGGCGGCCTGCCCGGCCGGCGAACAGGTCCAGGCGTGGCTGTACGAGGCCGCGGCCGGAGCCGAGGGTTACGAGTCGGCGTGGCGCAAGCTGACGCGGGAGAATCCGTTCCCCGCGATCATGGGCCGTGTCTGCTACCACCCGTGCCAGCGGGCCTGCAACCGCGGGGCGCTGGATGAGGAGGTCGGCATCAACGCCGTCGAGCGTTTCCTCGGCGACGAGGCGTTGAAGCAGGGCTGGACCTTCCAGGGTCCGGATCCGCGCGAGCTGACCGGCAAGCGTGTGCTCGTGGTCGGGGCCGGTCCGGCCGGCCTGTCCGCGGCCTACCACTTGCGGCTCGCGGGCCACGAGGTGACGGTGCGGGACGCGTCGGAGGAGCCTGGCGGCATGTTGCGCTACGGCATTCCGGCCTACCGCCTGCCGCGTGAGGTGCTCGACGCCGAGGTGAACCGCCTGGTCCAGATGGGTATCCGGCTGGAGATGAACCAGCGGGTCAAGGATCTGGACAAGCAGATCGGCCAGTTCGACGCCGTGATTCTCGCGGTCGGCGCCGGGGTCGGCGCCCACATCGACATTCCGGCTGGTGACGCCACGAAGGTCATGGACGCGGTGAACGTGCTGCGTGACGCGGCCGAGGGCGACACCCCGATGCTGGGCCGCCGCGTCGTGATTTATGGCGGCGGCAACACGGCTATGGACGCGGCCCGTACGGCGCGGCGTTTGGGCGCGGAGGACGCGGTCGTGATCTACCGCCGCACCAAGGCGCAGATGCCGGCCCACGAGTCGGAGTACATGGACGCGGTGTCGGAGGGCATTCGCGTGCAGTGGCTGTCGACGATCTCCGAGGTGGACAAGGGCCATGTCGTGATCGAGAAGATGGAGCTCGACGAGAA
>JAISIU010000205.1 GCA_031261885.1 Bifidobacteriaceae bacterium | reverse complement strand
GCGTGGGTGGACCAGCTCGGGACCGCGGTGAGGGCGCACCCGGCGGACTGGCACATGCTGCAGCCGGTTTTCGCGGAGGATTTCCCGGCCGATGTCGGTCCTTCCGTTCGGAGCGGCCGGAAAGGTCCGGCATCGGACACGGAAGGCGGCCGGAGGTGAGGGTCGGCATCGTCTGTCCGTACTCGTTCGACGTGGTGGGCGGCGTGCAACTGCACGTCCGCGACCTGGCGGAGGAGCTGATCGGGCTCGGCCACGACGTGTCGGTGCTGGCGCCGGCGGAGACGGACACGCCGGTGCCGCCGTACGTCGTGACGGCGGGGCGCAGCGTGCCGATCCATTGGAACGGGTCCGTGGCCCGGCTCAGTTTCGGGCCGAGGATGGCGGCGCGGACGCGGCGCTGGCTGGCGGACGGCCACTTCGACGTCGTGCACATCCACGAGCCGGTGGCGCCGTCGCTCGGCCTGTTGGCGCTGTGGCTGGCGTCGGGCCCGATCGTCGCGACGTTCCATTCCAACCCGGTCCACTCGAGGGCGCTGCGGATGAGCTTCCCGCTGGTCAGGGCGCCGATGGAGAAGATCACAGCGGCGATCGCGGTGTCGGAGGACGCGCGGCGCACGCTGATCGACCATTACGGCGGTGACGCGGTGATCGTGCCGAACGGGGTCCACGTGGCGCCGTTCCGGGACGCCGAGCCGAAGCCCGAGTGGCGCGGCACGCCGGAGCGGCCGGTCGTGGCGTTCCTCGGGCGGGCCGACGAGCCGCGCAAGGGGTTGGCGGTGCTGCTGGGCGCGCTGCCGGAGCTGAGGCGGCGGGTGCCGGGTGTGCGGCTGCTCGTGGCGGGGCCGGGCGAGGTGGACCTTCAGGACGTGCCGGCGGCGGACCGGGGGGCCGTGGAGCCGCTCGGGGCGGTGTCGGATGAGGACAAGGCGTCGCTGTTCAAGGGCGCGGACCTGTACGTCGCGCCGCAGACGGGCGGGGAGTCCTTCGGCATCGTGCTGATCGAGGCCATGAGCGCGGGCTGCCCGGTGTTGGCCAGCGATCTGGGCGCGTTCGCGCGCGTGCTCGATGCCGGGTCGCTGGGCTCGCTGTTCCCGGTCGGCGACTCCGCCGCCTTGGCGGCGGCGGCGGCCGACATGGTGGCGGCGCCCGCGGGGCCGAGGGCCGTGGCGGACCGGGCGGCGGTCGCCGTTGAGCGTTACGACTGGTCCGAGGTGGCGCAGCGCGTGTTGGCTGTCTACGAGACGGCCGTCGGCGGAGAGGAGGTCGGCGTTGCGGATCACTGAGGTGATGACGCCCGTGCTGGCCGCGCTCGTCGTGATCGGCCTCGTCGTGTGGTATTGGGCGAACCGGGTGGACCGGTTGAACCGGCGGGTCGACCGGGCCCGCTCGTCGCTGCGCCAGCAGTTGACGCGGCGGGCGGCCGCGATGCTCGATTTGGCGTTGTCGCACGCGCTGGATCCGGCCAGCTCGATCGTGTTGGCCGCGACCGCGCGGCGGGCGCTGGAGCTGCCGGTCGAGGACGTGGCGGCCCGGGCGGCGGCGGAGTCGGAACTATCCGAGGCGGCGAGGGCCGCGCTCGGGGAGGCCGATGACGTGGCGGAGTTGCGTTCGTCCGGCGCCGAGGAGTTGGTGGCCCAGCTGGGGCGGACGTGGTACCGGGCGGTCCTGGCGCGGCGGTTCTACAACGAGGCCGTGAACCAGGCGCGGCGGCTGAGGCGGCGGCGCGGCGTGCGCTGGTTCCGTTTGGCGGGCCGCACGCCGGAGCCGGTCACGTTCGAGATCGACGACGGTTGGCCCGACGCGCTGGGAGCGGCCCCCTGACGGGCAGGGCGGGCGGCACCGGTAGGATTGCGCCAGAGCTTCATGTCAAGCACCAGATTCAGGCGCGCGTCCGCGCGCGATTCGGGCGCGGGTGACCGCGCGAGGGAAGGACTCATCAAACCGTGTCAGGGCATTCCAAGTGGGCCACCACGAAGCACAAGAAGGCGGCCATCGACGCGAAGCGCGGCAAGCTGTTCGCGAAGCTGATCAAGAACATCGAGGTGGCGGCGAAGACTGGCGGCGGCGACCCGGCCGGCAACCCGACCCTGTACGACGCCATCCAGAAGGCGCGCAAGTCGTCGGTCCCGGCGGACAACATAGACCGGGCCGTCAAGCGCGGCTCGGGCGCCGAGGGCGGCGGCGCGGACTACCAGTCGATCACGTATGAGGGCTACGCCCCGGGCGGTGTCGCGGTGCTGATCGAGTGCCTGACGGACAACCGCAACCGGGCCGCTTCGGACGTGCGTCTGGCGCTGACCCGGTTGGGTGGGTCGCTGGCGGACCCGGGCTCGGTGTCCTACATGTTCTCGCGCAAGGGCGTCATCGTGGTGCCGGGCGGCGACGGCGTGGACGAGGACACGGTCATGGAGGCCGTGCTCGACGCCGGCGCCGAGGAGGTCAACGGCCTCGACGAGGGCGCGTTCGAGGTGGTCACGGATCCGACGGATCTCGTGCCGACGCGCCAGGCGCTGCAGGCGGCGGGCCTCGACTACGACTCGGCGGACGCGGCCTTCGTGCCGTCCGTGAAGGTCGAGCTCGACTCCGTCGAGGCGGCGCGCAAGATCGTGCGCATCATCGACGCGCTCGAGGACCTGGACGACGTCCAGGAGGTCTACACGAACTTCGAGGCCTCGGACGAGATCATGGCCGAGGTCGAGGCCGAGGAGTAACCGCGCCTTGCGCGTCATGGGGGTCGACCCGGGGCTGACCCGGTGCGGCCTCGGGGTCGTCGAGGCCTCGCCCGGGCGGCGTGTGTCGCTCGTCGCGGTCGGCGTCGAGCGCACGCCGGCGGATTGGACGTTGGACCGCCGGCTGCTGCGGCTCGACGAGCGGATCGCGTGGTGGATCGGCGAGTACCGGCCCGATTCGCTGTCGGTGGAGCGTGTGTTCGCGCAGCACAATCTGTTGACCGTGGTCGGCACGGCGCAGGTGGCCGGGCTGGCCTTGCTCGAGGCGGCGAAGGCCGGCATCGAGGTGGCGGCCCACACCCCGAGCGAGGCGAAGGCGGCCGTGACGGGTTCGGGCCAGGCGGACAAGGCCCAGGTGCAGCACATGGTGGCGCGCCTGCTGGGCCTGGCGGAGGTGCCGGGCCCGCCGGACGCGGCGGACGCGTTGGCGCAGGCCATTTGCCACGCGTGGCGGCCGACCACGATGGATCCGGCCCACGACGGCACGGCCACGCCGGCGCAGAAGGCCTGGCTCGAGGCGGAGCGCGCGGCGCGGCGCCGGCCGGCCAGGCGCGCCACGTGTTAGCTTTGGAACTCGTACACGTGTTCTATTTGATGTTCGAGCCGTTGGAGGGACAGTGATCGCGCAGGTCCGGGGCCTGGTGCTCGAGGTCGGCCACCAGTCGGCGGTCGTCGAGGCGGGCGGCGTCGGCTACCTGGCGACGTGCACGCCGGGCGCGCTCGGGCGGCTGAGGGTCGGCGAAGAGGCGACCCTGACCACGCTGCTTCAGGTCCGCGACGACGGCCTCACGCTCTACGGCTTCAAGGACCCGGGGGAGCGCGAGGTGTTCCAGGCCGTGCAGACCGTCACCGGCATCGGACCGCGCATCGCGCTGGCGGTCCTCTCGGCCATGACGCCGGACCAGTTCCGCGCGGCCGTCGCGTCGGGGGACGTGGCGGCCATCCAGCGCGTGCCCGGCATCGGCAAGAAGGGCGCGCAGCGCATGGTGTTGGAGCTGGCGGGTCGGCTCGACCCCCCGGCGGGGGCAGTCGCGGGCCCATCGGGCGGGGCGGTCGCCGAGGAGGTTACGGCCGCGCTCGTCGGGCTCGGCTACACGCAATCGCAGGCGGCGTCCGCCGTCGATGGCGTCATGGCGCAGGATTCCGCCGGCGACGTGCCGGGCGTGCTGAGGGCCGCCCTGCGGGCGCTCGGCACCAAGGGGAGCGCTCATGGCCGCTGAGTTCGATGCCGGCGTGCCGGGCGGCGATCCGGCTGCGGTGGAGGCGTCGAGCGCGCGCCTGGTCGCCGCCGGCGCGGACACGTCGGAGCGGGCCGTCGAGGCGGCGCTGAGGCCGCGCAAACTGTCGGAGTTCGTCGGGCAGCGCGTCGTCCGGGACCAGCTCCAGCTCGTGCTCGACGCCTCGAAGGCGCGCGGCACCACGCCGGACCA
>JAISIU010000176.1 GCA_031261885.1 Bifidobacteriaceae bacterium | reverse complement strand
ATGGGCCCGTTCCGGCTCTGGAACGACGGGCAAGACATCCCGGTGTTCGCGTGGTCGTTGGACGATGCCGAACCGCACCATTGGTCGTTGCACGACCTCTCGGACCGGCTCAGAATGCGGGGCTGGCTGGTGCCCGCCTACCCGATGCCGGACTCGCTCCAGGACCTCACGGTCCAGCGGATCGTGGTGCGCGACGGTATGAGCCTGGACCTGGCCGATGCCCTCCTGGCCGACATCCGCACGGAGACCCAGTACCTGGAGCGGTTGGACGCGCCACTGCCGCCCGTCCGCCGCGGTTCCTTCCACCACTGACCCGGCCAGCCGGCATCGGGCGCTTCCACCCGCGCGCCCTACTCGGGTTCCGTCTCCCCCAGGTCCGTCTCGGGGATCTCCGTGGGGTGCAGCACGCGGCGCAGGAAGGTGCGCGCGCGCTCCGTCCGGGGGGCGCCGATCACCTCGGCCGCCGGGCCCTGCTCCTGGATCACGCCATCGTCGAGGAAGATCACCCTGTCGCCCACGTCGCGCGCGAACGCCATCTCGTGTGTCACGACCATCATGGTCATGCCGCCACGGGCCAGGTCCCGCATGACCGCGAGGACGTCGCCCACGAGCTCCGGGTCGAGCGCCGAGGTCGGCTCATCGAACAGCATGAGCGCCGGGTCCATCGACAGCGCGCGGGCGATGGCCACGCGCTGCTGCTGGCCGCCGGACAGCTGCGCCGGGTAGGAATCGGCCCGGTCCGCCATGTTGACCTTCTCCAGGTTCTGCATGGCGACGGCCTTGGCCTGGTCCGCCGGCCGTTTCAACACCTTGCGCTGGGCCAGCATGAGGTTGCCGAGCACCGAATGGTGCGGGAACAGGTTGAACTGCTGGAACACCATGCCGACGTGCGTGCGCAGCCGGTCAAGGTCGACGTCCGGGTCCGTCGCGTCGACGCCGAGCAGGTCGACGCGCCCGGCCGTGGGCTTCTCCAGCAAGTTGACGCAGCGCAGCAGCGTGGACTTGCCGGAGCCGGACGGCCCGATGACGCACACGACCTCGCCCTCGCGGATCGTCAGGTCGATGCCCTTCAGCACCTCGCGGTCGCCAAAGCTCTTGCGCAGTCCCGTGATGCGCACCACCTCGTCCGGGGCGAGCGGCGGCAACTCCGCCGGCCCCGCCTGGGACCCGGCCTTTGACGTCTTGTTCGCCTTGCCGACCATCACGCGGACCTCTTCTGTTGTACTTTCTCGAGGTGCCGGGCGAGGAAGCCCAGCGGGATCGTGATCACGAGGTAGGCGACGCCCACGACGACCATGCCGGTTAGCCCGGCCTGCGCGGAGTTCAGCGAGTCCTGGCCGAGCTTGGTCAGCTCGAACTCCGGGACCATGAGGCCCAGCGCGTAGACCAGCGAGGTGTCCTTGGTCAGCATGATGAACTCGTTGGTCAGCGGCGGCAGCACGATGCGCAGCGCCTGCGGGATCACGACGTGGATCATGGCGCTGGTGTGGGACATGCCGAGCGAGCGCGCGGCCTCCACCTGGCCTTTGGGCACGGCTTGGAGACCGGCGCGGATGGTTTCGGAGACGTAGGCGGCGGAGATGACGCCGAGCGAGATCGCGATCTTGGCCCAGATGGACGGGATCTTGATGCCGAACGCCATCGGCACGCCGAACCCGACCGACAGCACGACCACGAGGGCGGGGATGCCGCGGAAAAACTCCGTGTAAATGTGCGCGATCCACCGGTAGGGGCCCACGGAGCTGAGCTTCATGAGCGCGAGCAGCAGGCCGCCCGTGATGCCGATGACGAACGCGCCGGCCGTGTACTTCAGCGTGTTCAGCAGCGCGAGCGGCAGCCTGGGCATCAGGTTGCCGATCACCTGCAGGTTGAACATGCGGTTGCCGATGCGCGGCCAGTCCATCTTGATGGCCAGCACGAGGATGATCGCGATCAGCACCACGTACTGGACGGTGCGCACCAGTTGGGCGCGGCGCCTGGGCGACATGCCCTGCGGTTCGGCCATGTCCTGGCGGGCCTCGGCCGTCTGGTTCTCGCTCACGCTGCGGCCGGCCTCACTGGGCCGCGGCGGAAGTGGCGGGGGCGGAGGCGGCGGGGGTGGTGTCCCCGGTCCAGTCAACGCCGATGTACTTCTTGTACAGCTTGGCGTAGGTGCCGTCGGCCTTGGCCTGTGCCAGCGCCTGGTCCGCGGCCTTGAGCAGCGCCGTGTTGCCCTTCTTGATGCCGAGCCCGAACTGGTCGCCCGTCGGGATCTGGAACGCGATCTTCAGCCCGTTCTTGGCGTACGGGGTCAGCACCGCGAGGTCGCCGACGGAGGCGTCCGCGTCGCCGGTCTGGAGCGCCTGGACCTGGAGGCCCAGGTCCTTGAACTCCTTGACCTTGAGGCCCTGCTGCTTGGACCAGTCGAGGCCCGTGGTGGCGATCTGGGCGGAGACCGTCTTGTCCTTGAGGGAGGCGACGTCGGTGATCGAGGAGTCCGAGGTCAGGACGCCGAGGTTGACGTCGAAGTACGGGTCGGAGAAATCGAACTTGGCCTTGCGGGCGTCGTTGATCGTGATGCCGGAGGCGAGGATGTCACAGGCGCCCGTGTCGAGCGCGGCGCCGGATTCGATGGTCTCGAACGGCGTGGCGACGGGCACGGTCTTGATGTTCGGCCCGATCTGCTTGGCGACGAGGGAGGTGAGGTCGATGTCGAAGCCGGTGATCTGGCCGTCGGAGCCCTCGATCTCGAACGGGTTGTAGGGCGGGTTGGTGCAGACCTTGAGCTGGCCGGCGGTCACGAGCTGGACGTCCGATGACGCCGCCGCGCTGGCGTTGCCGGCCGCGGCCTTGGTGGAGGAGTCACTGGTGGACGAGCCGCCGCAGCCGGCCAACGCGGTGGTGGCGGCCAGGGTGAGTGCGGCGACGGGCAGCAGCCGCCTGATGGTCCGGGTACGCATGATGGGTGGTCCCTTCGTCAAGAGTTGTATAACCATACAATAACATTAATAAATATGCAGCAGCTAACCCGGGTGGTCAACCCACCCGTCGCCTGCGTGAACGGCGCACGATGCCGAGCGGTCAGTTCGAGGGAGAACTCACCGGGGCAGCGCTGCCGTTCTCCGCGGTGTCACCCGCGGTGGGACTGGCCGAGGCGTCGACGAACCACTTCTTGATCAGCTGGTCGTAGCGGCCGTCGGCCCGCATCTGGGCGATCGCCTGGTTGGCCACCTCGCGCAGCGCGTCGTTGCCCTTGGCGATGCCGAGCCCGAACTTGTCGCCCGTGACCGTGAACCCGATCCGCATCGAGTCCTGGCCGACGAACGGCGTCAGCACCTCGGAGTCGTTGATGACGGCCTGGACGTCGCCCTGTTTCATGGACTGGACCTGCATGCCGAGGTTCGCGAACTCGACCACGTCGAGGCCCTGGTCCTTGGCCCAGGTCATGCCCGTGGTGCCGATCTGGCAGGCCACCTTCTTGCCCTTGAGCGCCGCGGCCGAGGTCAGCGAGGGATCCATGACGAGGATGCCGGTGTCCGCCTGGTAGTACGGGTCGGAGAAGTCGAACTTGGCCTCGCGGGCCGGCGTGATCGACAGCGCCGAGGCGAGGAGGTCGCAAGCGCCCGTGTCGAGGGCCGCCCCCGATTCGATGGAGTTGAACTCCGTGGCCACGCTCGTAACCGTGGTGCCCTTCCCGATCTGGTCCGCGACGCCCTGTGCGATGTCGATGTCGAAGCCGACCATCTTGCCGTCCACGGTGTTCTCGAACGGCGGGTAGGAGGCCTCCGAGCAGACCGTCAGCGTGCCGGGGTGGATCAGCTTCAGCGTGGCCTGGGCGGACCCGCTCCCGATCACGAGGTCGGCCTCAGA
>JAISIU010000157.1 GCA_031261885.1 Bifidobacteriaceae bacterium | reverse complement strand
TTGATGGCCCGCCGGAACCGGTACGCCTGCAGCAGCGCGTCCATCGCGTGCTGCTTGATCTCGGGTTTCAGCTCGGTCGGCTTGGGCAACGGGTAATGCTGAACTTCACTCACCCCCCGAGGCTAGCAAGCGGCCAGGCTGTAGGCCGCGCCGAGCCGAACGATGAGTGAGGTGAGGTGGGTAACACGTCTGTGTGTAGACATACGAGGACCCGGTTGAACCGATGCCGACTTCGCCCCTAATGAGCACCGGCCCAACCGGGCCACTCATATGGTTAGACGTTTGAGCGGTCCCCGAAGTTCCCGCCTGACGAAAGAAATTTTTGCGGTGATGTGCGCGCCGGCATCGTGCGTGCTGACCTGCTACGGGAGCCCCTGTTTCTTCAGCTTCGCGACCTCGGCCGTGAGCGTCTTCTCGGCCGATTGGCAGGCCGCGGTTCCGGCTGTCACGGCGTTCAGGTTCGTTTCGTCGACCACGGCGTCACGGGTCGCGGTCGCCGAGTCGATGACGTCGCCCAGCGCGACCTCGGCTTTGATCAGGCGGTTCATGGTCTTCCCCTGGGCCTTCTGGGCCACCGTCAGGTGGCTTGGCAGCGCGATGGGTCCCGACAGTGTCAGCGGCAGCGCGATGTTGAGCCGTGTGGCGATCCGCTGTGCCTTCGCGTCGAGCCGGCCCCGATAGGCCGACGCCTTGGACAACCGGCCGGACAAGGAACCCTTCACTCCGTTGAGCGTGGAGACGGCAGAGGCCAGCTTCGCGGAGTTGACCGCGTCGCGCGCCGTCTGCTCGGCTGTTGTCAGATTCGCCTTGACGGGCCCCACCAGTGCCAACTGGTCCTGGTCCTCGCGCAGTTGCGAATCGGCGCCGGCCCGGGTGGATGGTTTAGTCGAGGGGTTGCGCGACACCGTGGTGAGGAAGCTCCGGGCGACGTTGATGGCCTGGTTCAGCCCGCGCGTGGCGGGCGCGGTCGGACCGAGCCGCTGTTCCGCCTCGCCGAGCGTGACGCCGGCCTGGGTGACGAGCGGGTCGAGCTGGGCCGCCCGGTGCCTGAGGCGGCCGTCGGCGCTCTGCACCTGATGCACCGCGTCCCCGAAGGCGCTCGCCTCGACACGGCTCTGATGCTGGGCGAACAGCCAATAGACGAACCAGACGACGGCCACGACGATCAGCACGCCGAGCAGCGCTGTGAGCGCACGCCGATGGCGTTTGTGCCATGGCTGGCGTGGCGGCGTCAGGGCCAACTCACTCAACGCTGAACTCCCAGGTGGTGTCTGGTTCGGGGCTGGGCCCGGCCAGCGGAGAGTGTGGGATTCGAACCCACGGATACGAGACTCGCATCAACGGTTTTCAAGACCGTCCCGATCGGCCACTCCGGCAACTCTCCTTGGTCAGGTATAGGACAAGCCTAAGACCTTCGCGCGGCCCGTCAGCTCTGATACCAGTCCCTGGCACGGCCGGGGGAGAGAACCACGAGGCCGTGGACCTCGGCGGCCGAGGCGACATCGGGGTTGTACGTGACGACTCCGCCGATCTGGTCGTTGGAAGCGGCGATCCCGACGGTGAGCGCGGCATACGCGGGAACGGCCGCGACGGCGTAGGAGCCGAGCTCGAGCGCACGCCCCGTGATCTGGATCTCCTGGATGCCCCGCAACGGCGCGAGCGCCTGGGCCCGGACCGAGTGATCCGTCATCGCGACGTCCTCGGCCGCCTCCCAGCGGGCCAACACGCTGGTTGCCACGTCCGCTTGGTGCACGGTGAGCCAGTCGGTCAGCGCGCCGGCTTCGGCGGCGCCGAGCAGTAAGCACTGGAAGACCGTTCCGTCCAGGTAGTAGCGCACGGGCTCAGCCTATCGGCTCACCTGCCGCTGATCGGGGAACATGCCCGATGGGGCGTGGTCGCCTTTATCGGCTGTCGCGGGTCGAGTCGGTCATCAGTTGGGACACTGTGACCGAGGTGAGGCCGCGGTTCTCCAGGTCGCCGAGCAGGCCGTTGATCTGCGTCATCATCTGCGCGTTCGGTTCGGTGCGGCCGTCGTGGGCCAGGACGATCATGCCGGGCGAGGCCGTCTTGTCAATCTGGGCCCGGTCGCGCGCCGGCGTGGAGCCCGTGATGTGGTGCGACCACATGACGACGGTCAGGCCGTCGGCGGACGCGACGCCGAGCCCGGGCGAATCGATACGCCCATACGTGGGCCTGAAGAGCACGGGCTTGGGCGCGCCGGCCGCCATGAGCGTGCGGCTCGTGAGGCCAAGCGCTTGCTGGATCTGGGGCGTGGACATGAACGTCAGTTTCGCGTGGGTCCAGCCGTGGATCGCGACCTCGTTGCCGGCGGCCACCACCTGCCGCACCAGGCCGGGATTCGCCTGGGCCTCGTCGCCGAGCATGAAGAAGGTGGCGTGGGCGTGGTGGGCGGCCAACATCCGCAGCACCTGTGGCGTCCACCTGGGGTCCGGCCCGTCGTCGAACGTCAGCGCGTACTCTGGCCGCTTCGTCTCGACGCGCCACACGACGGAGGTCTCGACCAGGCCGCGAGCCGCCTCGGGGCGCACGAAGACGCGGGCCGTCGGCGACGGGTGTGTGAAGCGGTAGGTGGCGGCGACGTACCCGCCCGTTGCGAGCGCGAGCGCCAGGGCCGCGATTCCAATGGCAAGGAACCAACGTTTGGTGCGTGCCGGCGTCGTGCGCTGCTTGGCGAAGGGCCGCGGGGCGTCATCGGGCGACGGGGCGCTGGTGCTGGGATTCAGCGGCATGTCGGTTCATCTCCCGTCGGTGCGCAGGGCGCAGGGCAGGAAGCGATGAGCGAAGGGGCCGTTGAGGGGTGTGGCCGCGAGGCGCGGCCAGAGGCGGTGCGGTGCATGCGGGGCGAGGCCCTAACCTGGGCCGGCGAGGGTCGGAGCGAATCGGGCACGGCGGGCGAGCCCGTCGTGATCCACTATGCCACCTCGCACGGGAGGTGCGCCTTTATCAGAGCTTGTCGAGCCGTTTGGCGGTTTTGGATGAGCTTGTCGAGCCTGATGGCTGTGTCGGATGGTCTCGAAGAGCCATCAGGCTCGACAAGCTCGGAGCGGATAGAGACGTGGAGTGTCCAGTGCCCGGGGCCGGTGGGGAGGCGGGCGCGGGTCAGGCGACCTTCACCGTGTAGCGCTTCGACTTGGTGCCGGCCTTGACCGTGATCTTCGCGCGGCCGGGAGCCTTCGCGAGGAGACGGCCGGCCTTGTCGACGCTCACCACGGCCGGGTCCGATGACGTGTAGCGCACCTTGGCCGATGTCGCGGCGGCCGGAGCGTAGCGACCCGTCACATAGGCGGTCTGCCCGACAGCGAGGGTGCGGTCCGTGAAGTGCGCCGCGACGCGCTTGACGTGGCGGGCCTTGGAGCGTGCCACGACCGTGGCCTTGATCTTCACGGCCTTGGAGCCGGAGAACACGACGAGGTAGGCCGTGCCCGTGCGGCGGGCCTTGATCGTGCCGTTCGCGCTGACCGTCGCGACGGACTTCGTCAGGCTCTTCCACATGCCCTTGGCGGCCGTGCCGTTCGCGAGATAGGCCCGTGCGACGAGCCGCTCCGAGTGGCCTTTGACGAGCGTGACGCGGGTCTGGGAGGCCTTCAGGCGGACGACGCTGGTGGCGGCCGCCGCGTTCGGGTTGAGGTTCGGGTTCGGCGCGGCGGTCACGGTAGTGGTCGATGCCGGCGCCGGCAGTGCCGTGACCGTCTCG
>JAISIU010000088.1 GCA_031261885.1 Bifidobacteriaceae bacterium | reverse complement strand
CGCGCCGGCCGGCAGCTTCAGGGTGTCGATCATCGTGCGGACCTCCGAGGTCAGGGCCGAGAGGTCCTGGCCCTTCGGGGTCAACGAGATCGTCGCGCCGCGCTGGCCGTCGATCCGCTCGATCGTGGCCGGCTCGGAGACCCGCGAGACCGTGGCCACGTCACCGACCGTCAGCGTGCCGGCGGTGGTTTCGGCGAGCGGCAGTTGGGCAAGCGCGGCGGCGTCGGCCGGCGGCGTGCCGGAGGAGAGAACGACGTCGGTCGAGCCGGCCGAGGTTTGGATCGTGCCGAGCGTGGTCGGGGCCACGGCGGCGGCCACGGCGGTCGAGACCTGGGTTTCGGTGAGCCCAGCAGCGGCCGCCTTGGCGCGGTTGACGTCCACGTGCACGGTCGGCATGTTCGCGGCCAGGTCGCTGGTCGCGCCGGACTGGTGCGTGAGCTTCTTCGACGCCGCGAGGACCTGGTCGGCGGCCGTCGCGAGCGTGGCCTCGCTCGTGGCCGTGACCTGGAGGTCGACGGTGCTCGTGCCGAGCCCCTGGTCCGCGCCCTGGACCGTGATCGATGTCGTCTGGGTTCCGGCCAGGTTCCGCACGGCGTCCCGGATGCGGTTGGTGACGGCGTCGGCATCGGCCTTCTCTCTGAGCGTGACGGAGTAACTAGCGGATGGCGTGCCGCCGGCGAGCCCGGAATCCGAACCGATCTCGGTGAGGACGGTTTCGACACCCGCGACGCCGCGGATCGCCGCCTCGACGGGCTTCGACTCGGCGTCCTGCTCAGTAAGCGACGTGGCCGGCCGGAAGTCCTGCGTCACGGTCGCCGTATCCATGCCCATGGAACCGAGGAAGTTCGTGGACATCGACGGGACGCCGGCCGCGGTCCCGCCGAGGATCACGATCGCGATCAGCACGACGACGACCGGATGGTGGAGCGCGCCGCGCAGCACGGGGACGTAGGCCCGCTGCCAGAGCCGGCGGCGTTCCTTCGCGACGGCCTCCTCCCGCTGGTGGGTCTGGTCCGCCTCGTCGATCCAGACCGGCGTCTTCATGAACCAGTAGGACAGGACGGGAACGATCGTGAGGGCGACGAGCAGGGAGGCGGCCAGCGCCACGGCCAGGGTCAGCGCGAAGGACCGGAACAGCTCGCCGACCAGCCCGCCGACGAAAGCGATGGGCGCGAACACGGCGATCGTGCAGACCGTCGAGGCCGCGATGGCGCCACCCACCTCCTTGACCGCGTCGATGATCGCGGTGCGTTTGTCCCCGCCGTAGGTGAGGTGGCGGGAGATGTTCTCAATGACCACGATCGAGTCGTCGACGACGCGCCCGATGGCGATCGTCAGGCCCGACAGTGTCAGCAGGTTCAGGGTGTCGCCCGTCGCGTACATAGCGATGAACGCCACGAGCAGTGACAGTGGGATCGACAGGGCGGCGATCACGGTCGAGCGGATCGACAGCAGGAACAGCAGGATCACGATGACGGCGAAGCCGAGCCCGAGCGCGCCTTCCTCGGTCAGTCCGCTGATGGAGTCGGAGATGAATGGGCCGGTGTCGTACGCCACCTTGGCGGTGACGCCGTCGGCGGCCAGCGCCGGGGCGAGCTGCTTCACGAGGTCGGAGACCTCGTTAGACACGTTGACGGTGTTCGCGTCGGGGTCGGCGGAGATCGAGATCGCGACGGCGTCCTTGCCGTCGAGCCACGAGGTGCTCGTCGCGGGAGCTGCTGCCTGGGTCACGGCCGCGACGTCGGCCAGCGTCACAACCGCGCCCGATGGCGTCCGCAGCGGCAGCGCTGCGACATCGGCGACGCTCGTGAGGGCGCTGCCGGACTGGACCGAGAGCGTGAGCTCCGGCTTCGTGGCGCTGTCGCCGACCGTGCCGGCCGGCACGGTGACGCCGTAGCCCTTCAGCAGCGAGACGAGGTCCGCCGTGGTCAGCTTGTCGCGGGCGAGTTTGGCCTGGTCCGGTGTGATCGTGATGCGAGGGTCGCCGAACCCGCTGATGTCGGCCGAGCGGACGCCGTCGAGCTGTTTCAGCTTGGGCTGGAGGACGTCGTCGACATCCTTCGCGAGCTTCGTCTGGTCGGCGCCGGCCACGGCGAGCTGGATGATCGGGAAGTCGCTCAGGGACCCCGTGACGACCTGGGTCTGGACGTCGTCGGGCAGTTGCCGGCTGATCCGGGCCAAGGCCGTGGTCAGCTTCTCGTTGGCCTGATCCATGTCCGTGCCGTAGTCGAACTCGGCGATCGTGACGGAGGACCCGTTCGACACGGTGGAGGTGACGGTCTTGATGCCATCCACGCCGCGCACGGCGGCCTCGATCGGCTCGGTCAGCTCGGTTTGGACGATCGAGGGGGCGGCCCCCTGGGAGGTGGCGATGACGCCGGCGGCCGGGTAATCGAATGACGGGATGAGCTCGGTGCGCAGCGACCCGAGGGCGATGACGCCACCCAGGATGATGCCGAGCGTGATGAGTGCGATGACGGCGCGATTGCGCAGAGACAGCCTGGTCAGGCGAAACATCGGACTCCAGACGGTGAGGTGGCGGGGCGAGCCGGTCCGGTGCACCGGGGGCGCGCCGAAGGCCAACTACCGAGCATACCGGCCCGTGGCTATGCGCCCGGTGACGCCGCACCGGGCCGCCGCCAAGGGGTTCGGACCGGCGGATCGATCACTTTCTTACGACCTTGATTTTGTACGTGCGGCTGGCGCCGCGCGCCCTGACCTGGATCCTGGCGACTCCGGCCCGTTTGGCGACCAGTCGGCCGCCCTTGTCGATGACCACGACCTTCTTGTTGGAGCTCGCGTATTTCAGGACGATCCCGACGGCCTTGCTCGGTGACCAGGCGCCCGTCACGTAGGTGGTTTGGCCGGCCTTCAGCTTGCGTTTCACCTTCGCCGTGACCTTCTTGGCGCGGTCGCCGGCCGTGGCTCGCTTCAGCACGGTGACGGTGACGTGCGTCTTCTTGCCGCCGGCGGAGATCGTCACGACCGTTTTGCCGGCCTTCTTGGCGCGCACGATGCCGATCACAGACACCGTGGCCACGGACTTGTTCGAGCTGGCCCACTTCACGTGGTCGGTTGCCTTCCCGTTCTCGCGGTAGGCGCTGGCCCGAAGCCAGGCGTGACCGCCTTTGGCTAGGACGAGCCGCTTTTGGCCGGCCCTGACCTTGACGACCTTGGAATGGCCACCCTTGGGCACGGAAGGCGCCGGCACGAACTTGCGCTCGGCGATGCGGTAGACGGTGCCTCCGTCGGCCATCGCCCAGACGCTGTCGCCGTGCAAAACGAGAATCGCCGCGGAATCGATACCCGGGATTGTCTCGACCGGTTTCGGTTTGGTCTCGCCGAGCTCCACGCGGGAGTAGACCTCGATATGGCCTTGGTCGGCCACGAACAGGTTGCCGTACTGGTCGACCTGGACGCTCGTCGCCCAGTCGAATCCCCTCAGCACGTGGGCCTCGGGGGTCGCCTCCTTGAGCGCGGACGCGGAGTAGGCCCAGACGCTCCTGGTCTCCGCCACGTACATCGTCCCAGTGGCCGTGAAGCCGACGCCGTACGCGCCGTCGGAGAACGGTCCCTGGATCACGCGGTCCGGCGCCGTCGGGTTGGCGGCCAAACCAGCCGCCCCATAGACGGCGAGCGAGTCGTAATCGGCGATATAAAGGTCCCCGGACGGTGAGAAGCCCGCGCCAACCCCGTATTGGAAGCCCCCGATGGTCGCGTTCGGGGTGGCGACGCCCGCGGAGACCGGGACTCCGCCAGGCAGCAATGCCTTGTCGAACTTGAGGCCGGAGCCATTGTCGTCAATGACCCACAGGTCACCCGTCGGGCTGAAGGCCATGGCCGTCGGGGTGTTGGCGAGCGGGATGCGGCCGAGCAGCTTGTTCGGGTCGTTTGGGTCGAGGACCGTGATGTTGTTGCCGACGGCGTCGGCGACGTAGAGCCGGCCGGCCTGGTCCAACGCGATGTTGCGCACTCTGCTGAGGGTGTGTGCCGAGGCGTCATAGGTGTTCGGTCCCGTCTGGGGCAGGGATCCAGCGCCGATCCCGAGGCTGGACGCTTTCCAGTACAGCAGCCGGGGGCCGCCCGCCGCCGCCGAGACGGCGAACAGATTCCCGGCGCCATCGAGCAGTGGATCGATCGCGCGGCCACCCGCGGGGTTCTGGGCGTCGGCGTCCTTGGCGACGTACGGGTTCGACACGGTGAAGCTCGGCTGGGCGAGCTGTGCCGATCCGATCACCGTGACGCCGGCGGCGCCTCCGGCATAGAGGTTGCCGTGCTGGTCGAAGGCCATTCCCTGGATGCCGGTGAGGCCCGTCCCGGTGCGCGTGGGGGCCGTGCACCCG
Source organism: Bifidobacteriaceae bacterium (assembly GCA_031261885.1). Classification (GTDB taxonomy): domain Bacteria; phylum Actinomycetota; class Actinomycetes; order Actinomycetales; family WQXJ01; genus JAISIU01. The sequence continues at coordinate 3,322 of JAISIU010000088.1, read as the reverse complement.
GCACTCTGCCAGCAACTCTTGGCGAAACCGAGGATTCGGCCGGTGTTGCTGTCGTAGACCCAGACTGTCCCGGTCGTGTCCACGGCCGCGGCCTCCACCCTGAACCCCCAGTTCGGGTCCTGGAATTCCCAGGCCGGGCCGACGGCGCCGGACTTGCTGCCGTCGAAGCCGTACATGCCTTCATAGACGTTCGCGAAGGTGGCCCACACGTCGCCGTTGCGGGCGACGACGAACGGCGAGGTCATGTTGTTGCCGAGCGGGCCGCCGAACTCGGCGTCGGGGGCACCCGACCCGGCCGCCACCACGGCCTTCGGGTAGCGCGCGATCGACATGTCCGAGCTCATGTCCGGGGCTCCGGACGGCCGTTGCATCACGTACAGCGCGTCGCCGGGCCCGATCGCGAGGCTTCCGGGGCTGAAGCAGCGCGAGCTGCTCGGGCTTCCGTAACTGCACCGCGCCGTGGCCGTGCCCGTGAACGTTCGGTCGGGTTCGCTGAGGAACAGTGGCTGTCCGGGTTGTGCGCCTCGGAACCGGGCAGCGTCGAAGATGTCGACCCGGTAGCCGTCCGGATCGGGGACGTAGAGGTTGCCGGCCGAGTCGACGGCCAGGGCAGAGCCGTCAAGGCTCAGGTTCAGGCCTGTCGCGACGGGCTCCACCGTGAATTTGCTCGGTATCAGGTCCTTGTCGGCCGCCTGCGTGGCGGCGGGCTCGGCCGCGAGCCTCTCGGCGGTCGCCGCACGCTCTGCGACTGCGGGCGCGGCGGCCCGCGGCGGCGCGGGTGTGGCAGCGGCGACGGGACCGGCCGCTATCGCGCCCGGCATCATGCCGAGGCCGACCGCGGCCCCGAGGACGGCGCCCATGAGGCGACGCGGACGTGTGCCTGTGCGAGAAGTCTGTGAGTGCAGCGTGAGCCCGAACATCAGGTGCCGCTCCCGTTCCGGGCGAACAAACACGATGGGGCCCGACTCGAGGACGCGGGGGAGAAGGATACGGGGCGAACGAGGGGTTTCTCGGAAACACTCCGATCCGTTATGCTTAGAGCTTAGCCGAGGCGTTCCCCCGAACGCCACCGCGGCCCATCGCGGCCCCTATCCATCGCTCCGTTCGGTGCCCTGTCGCGCCCGACTTCGCTGGATCAAGGAGCAGACCCCGCATGTTGCGCAGGAGTTCGAACGCGCCCGGCCCGGCCACACCGCCGGGCATCATCATGAGTCCGCCCGCGCGCGGGCATCGCCGTATCGCAACCTTCGCCGCCACGCTCGGCCTCGGGGCCCTCGCGATCGCGGGCCTGGCCGTCCCAACATTCGGCGACCCGTCAGAACCCGGCGGCGCGGGCGCGAGCCCGGCGCCGGCCGCGTCCCAACCGGCCGTCGCCGCGTCCGTCCAGGCCCAGGGCGGCACGGTCCCCGACGTCGCCGGCAACCACGTTGGCGACAAGTTCTCGAAGGACGGCTACGAGTATGAGGTGACGAAGCCGTACACCATCGGGGCCGGCAACATGGCGGAAGACGAAGGCCACCTCACGCTCCTCGGTCCCGACGGCCCGGCCCAGGCGACGACGCGTATCACCACCTATCTCACCGGGCTACAAAACAACGCGCGGTTCTACGTCACTTCCATCGCGGACCGCGCCTTCGAGGGTCAGCGGACCCTGAAGCACCTGACGATTGACACGGCGACGGTGGCGGCGCCACTGTCGATTGGCGTCGCCGCTTTCGCCGGCACCGAGCTCGAGGGCAACCTCACGATCGGCTCGGGCATCGTCGGGATCGGCGACCGCGCCTTCGAGGACACGTGGCTTACCTCGATCGCCCTCGAGGGCCCCGGCTGGGGCAACACGATCACGGTCGGCGACTCCGTGTTCGCGACCACCGCGGCGATCAACCCGGGGGAGGCCGGCCCGAAGGTCGTCTATTTGCGCGGCGCCGAGATCCACCTTTCGCCCGGGACGTTCGCCGGGGCCGCCGGGATGACGGCGCTTGTGCTGAAGAGCCAGAGCGCGGTACCGGTTGGCGCGGCCGAGGCGTTCGCCAAGGTCAAGTGCCGGATCTATTACCACTCGGACGCGTCGGCGATCGTCAAGCCCGTGCTGCCGGACGGCGCCAACGCCACCGCCTACACGAACGCCACGGCACAGATCCTCGCCTTCTCGCTGCCCGACGCGGAACACCAGGCCGTCGACGAGGCGGATCACGCGATCTTCCTCGGCCCGAAGACGGACCCGACCGAACTCACGTCGATCATCCCGTACGTGGCGACCCTGCCCTGTCGTAACATCAGCCCCGGCCCGGATGCGCCGCTGAACCTCGGGGACCTGAAGGCCAACCCAGTGATCTACACCCTGACGCCGTACGACAAGCAAACACCCGCCGTCACCTACCGCGTCACCTACCCCGAACCGCCGAGCTTCACCCGCCAACCGCTCGACACGGTCACCGATCCGGGGGGTGACGCGACCTTCACGGTGGCGCTCGCGGACACGCTGCCAAAGGTCTCCGTCGCCTGGCAGACCCGCCCGGCCGGCACCGCGGCCTGGGCCGACCTGAAGGACCAGGGCGCGTACTCCGGCACCGCCACGCCAATACTCACGGTCAAAGCCGATGACACCGCGCTCAATGGGCGCGAGTACCGGGCCGTCGCGAGCAACTACCTCGACACGGTAGGCAGCGATCCGGCCGCACTGATCCTCACGAGCGATCCCGCGGCGCCGGTCCCGGCGCCGGCGCCCGAGACGCCGACCACGCCGACCACGCCGGCCGCACCCGACACTGTGGCTCCGGCCCCACCGGTTCAGCCGGCCGAGGAGGTCCCGGTCACGGTCCAGTTCGTGGCGGGCAAGGGCAAGCTCGACCCGGCGCAGGCGACCCGCACGGTGGCCCCGGGCGCAGCGATCGGCACGCTGCCGGTCCCCACCAGGGCCAAGCACGTGTTCCTTGGCTGGGCCACGGCGCCCACGGGCGGCGCGCTCCTGACCCCGGCCACGCCGATCGTCGCGGCCACCCAGGCGTATGCGATGTGGGCCAAGAAGGGCAAGCTGGCCAAGTGGAAGGGCGCCAAGGCCATCAAACTCCGCGCGAAGGCCAAGGCGAAGAGCAAGACGGTCGCGACGGTGAAGAAGGGCAAGAAGTTGCGCGTCGTGGCCCGTAAGGGCGACTGGGTGAAGGTCAGGACGGTCACCGGGACGACCGGTTGGGCCAAACTGACCGATGCCGTCAACCTCGGCTGACGCCCGGCCGCCAGCATCATGACGGGGACGATGCCGTGCCACGGGTTGGTGCGGCATCGTCCCCTCATTTCCTTCCGCCCCTCTCCAATTTCCGGG
>JAISIU010000077.1 GCA_031261885.1 Bifidobacteriaceae bacterium | reverse complement strand
CGCTCGACGGACCGGACGATCTCCGCCTCGGCGCCGGCGCGGTCGGTCCAGTGCGAGCCCTCGACGGACTTGCCGGGTTCCAGGTCCTTGTAGATCTCGAAGAAGTGCTGGATTTCGAGGCGGTGGAACTCGGAGACGTCGTCGATGTCCTGCCGCCACGAGGCGCGGGTGTCGGTGGCGGGGACGCACAGCACCTTGTCGTCGCCGCCGTTCTCGTCGCGCATGCGGTACATGCCGAGGGCGCGGGCGGCGATGACGCAGCCCGGGAACGTCGGCTCCTCGAGCAGCATGAGGGCGTCGAGCGGGTCGCCGTCCTCGCCGAGCGTGCCCTCGATGAATCCGTAATCGTCCGGGTAGCGCGTCGAGGTGAACAGCATGCGGTCGAGGCGGATGCGGCCCGTCTCGTGGTCGACCTCGTACTTGTTGCGCGAACCGCGCGGAATCTCGACGACGACGTCGAAGACGAGCGGCGCGGTGGGCGGCAGCCCCATGCGCGCGGTGCGCAGCACCGAGTTGTTGGTGGTGTTCGACATGCGGCCCCTCCTCGAAGGCTGGTGACAGCGGCGGACGAAGTTGGGCGATCACGCCCCCTATGACCCTACCGGGCGCCGTGCAGGGTCCGGCGGCAAATCGATCAGATGTGAGCGCCATCACGCCTGCGATGCGGCTAGCGTTGACCCCATGGTGGAACCCGTCAACTGGGCGCTCGCGGCCCGCGTCGGTGCGGCCGTGGCGCGTCCCGGCCCGCGCACCACGCGGGCGGAGGCCGTCGGTTTGGTCGCGGAGCTGCGCGAATCGGCCGCCGCCGCTGTGGACTACATCGAGCAGATCACGGGTCTGACGGCGGCCGCGGAGGCCGCGTCGCGCCTGCCCGTGTTGATTGTCGACCGTCTCGGGTTCGTGCGTGCGAACGTCGGCACGGTGCACGCCGTCGCCGACCGGCTGGTGACCGAGCCCGCGAGCTTCCCGGGCCGCCAGGTGGCCGGTGTCCAGACGGGTGTCGTGTTCGCGCTGCTCGCGGCCCGCACGCTCGGCCAGTTCGACCCGTACGGCGCGGCCGCGCTGCGGCCCGGTCCGGCCCATGCGGCGTCTGCCGGCGCGCGCGTGCCGGCCCACGCCGCGCCCGCCCCGGAGCCGGCGGGCCGCCTGCTTGTGGTGGCCCCGAACGTGTTGCGCTTTGAGCGGGAGTTGGACGTCGACCCGTCCGATTTCCGCCTGTGGGTGGTGTTGCACGAACAGACCCATGCCGTGCAGTTCTGCGCCGCGCCGTGGCTGCCGGCCCACTTGCTGGGTCTGCTGGGCCGGCTGCTGGCCGAGGAGGAGGGCGGCGACCTGGCCCAGCTGCTCGACACGGTGCGCCGCCTGCCGCGTTCCCTGACCGAGCCGGACGCCCATGCCCGCCGCGCCGGCCCGGCCGACGGCGTGCTGACCCAGACGGGCCGGGACCTGTTTGACCAGGTCACGGCCGTGATGTCGCTGCTCGAGGGCCATGCCGACGTCATCATGGACGCGGTCGGCCCCAAGGTGGTGCGCACCATCGAGGAGATCCGCCCCAAGTTCGACGCTCGCCGCGCGGCCGGCGGCCGGTGGGAGCGGGCCGTGCGCCGCCTGGCCGGGCTCGACGCGAAGTTGGCCCAGTACCGCGACGGCGCGGCCTTCGTCCGCGGCGTGCTGGCCCGGGTGGGCCACGAGGGCTTGGCCGCCGCCTTCGTGGCGCCGGCCAACCTGCCGACACCCGCCGAGATCGCCGACCCGGCGGCCTGGGTCGCCCGCGTCCACGGCTGACCGTGCCCGCCCACGCCTTGGCCTATGCCGGTCCGGCCCGAGCGCGCGTGCGCGCGGCGGTCGCGGCCTTCCTGTCTTCCCTATGTGAGACCGCTCCCACGCCCGCGCCCGATGCCGGCGGGTCGCCTTGCGAGATCGGCCCGGGGGAGTGCGTCGTGGTGGCGTGCAGCGGGGGGCCGGATTCGCTCGCGCTGGCCGAGGCCGCGGCGTTCGCGGCGCCGCGCGCGGGGCTGCGGGCCGGGGCCGTCATCGTGGACCACGGCATCCAGGCCGGCTCGGCCGGGGTGGCGGGCCGGGCCGCCACCCAGTGCCGGGGCCTGGGCCTCGACCCCGTCGAGGTCGTGACGTGCGCCGTCGCGCCCGGGCCCAACCTGGAGGCGCGGGCCCGCGCGGCCCGCTACGGCGCGCTGGCCGCCGCCGCCCGCCGGGCCGGCACGCGGCTCGTGCTGTTGGGCCACACGCTCGACGACCAGGCCGAGCAGGTGCTCCTCGCCCTGGCCCGCGGCTCCGGCGCGCGCGCCGTCGCCGCAATGTCCCGCCTCGCCCCCCTCCCCGAGGGATCCGGGCAAAGTTTCGGTACCCAAAACCCCGTGAATCGCGACCAAGACTTTGCGCGAATCGAGTCCGGGGTGGGGCTCTGGGCCGGGCGGCCGCTGCTCGGGATCCGGCGGGCGGACACGCTGGCCGCCTGCGCCGACGCCGGTCTCGACCCGTGGCTCGACCCGGACAACGAGCCCGGCGCGCCGCATCCTTCTCGCCGCTCCGAGCTGCGCGGCCGCGCCCTGCCGCTGCTCGAGGAGATCCTCGGCCCCGGGCTGGCCCCGGGCCTGGCCCGCACCGCGGACGCGGCCCGCGCGGACGCGGACCTCCTGGACCAACTGGCGGACCGCGAATGGCGACGGCTCACGGAATCCCGGCCTGCCGGCATCGGACTCCCCGCCAAACCGCTGGCCGCCTACCCGGCCGCGTTGCGCCACCGGTTGCTCTACCGCGCCGCCCTCTCCTGGGGCGTGCCGGCCGCGCGGCTGACCCGCAGGCACGTGCTGGCGCTCGACCGGCTCCTCACCGACTGGCACGGCCAGGGGCCGGTCGCGTTGCCCGGTGGGGTCAGGGTGGCCCGAGAGTGTGGCAAGCTAGTCGCTGAACTGTTCGATCTGGGCTGAGGGCCAAGGGGAGCGCGCGTAGGCACATGGACAAGGCGACAATGGGCGCGGATCTGGAAAGGGTGCTGATCAGCGCCGAGGAGATCGACCACCGGTTGGCCGAGATCGCCGCCCAGATCGACAAGGACTACGAGGGCAAGCACGTTCTGCTGGTCGGGGTCCTCAAGGGCGCCGTCATGGTGATGGCGGACCTTTCCCGCAAGCTGAAGATGGACGCGGAGATCGACTGGATGGCGGTGTCCAGCTACGGTTCGGGCACCAAGTCCTCCGGCGTGGTCCGCATCATCAAGGACTTGGACCGCGACCTGACGGGGCTCGACGTGCTCGTCGTCGAGGACATCATCGATTCGGGGCTGACCCTGTCGTGGCTCGTGGAGAACCTCCGGAGCCGTGGGCCGGCCTCCGTGGAGATCGCGGCGCTGCTGCGCAAACCATCCGAGGAGAAGGTGCACGTCGACGTCCGGTACATCGGCTTCGACATCCCCGGCGAGTTCGTGGTCGGCTACGGCCTCGACTACGGCCAGCGCTTCCGGACCCTGCCGTTCGTCGGCACGCTCGCGCCGCACGTGTACCAGTAACTACGGTTGGTAACGGGCGGCGCGTCCCCCGCACACAAACGCCCGCCGGCCGCCCAGGCCGCGGAAAGGAACCATGAAGCTACAACGCATCTGGCGCAGCCCCGTCGTGTGGCTGCTGCTCGGCATCATCATCGTGTTCCTGATCGGAAGCACGATGACGAACCGCGGGCCGTCCAAGATCGACACCTCGGTGGGTTTGACCCTGCTCGAGGAGGGGAAGGCCACGCAGGCCAAGATCGTCGACCATGACCAGCGCGTCCAGCTGAAACTGGCCAGTTCCTACAAGGACAAGGGCAACCTGGTCGAGTTCTACTACGTGGAGCCACAGGGCACCGAGGTGGTCCAGGCCGTCGAGAAAGCGGACCTGAAGGACGGCTACAACTCCGTGGTGCCAGGGGACTCGTGGGTGTCGACCCTGCTGCTGACCGTGCTGCCGATCCTCGTGATCGGCGGGCTCGTGTGGTTCATGTTCATGCAGATGCAGGGCGGGCGCGGGGCCATGGGCTTCGGCAAGTCGAAGGCCAAGCTCGTGGACACCTCGAACCCGAAGGTGACGTTCAAGGACGTGGCCGGTATCGACGAGGCCGTCGAGGAGCTCCAGGAGATCAAGGAGTTCCTGGCGGAGCCCGACAAGTTCAAGGCCGTCGGCGCGAAGATCCCGAAGGGCGTGCTGCTGTACGGCCCGCCCGGCACGGGCAAGACGCTGCTGGCCAGGGCCGTGGCGGGCGAGGCGGGCGTCCCGTTCTACGCGATCTCGGGCTCGGACTTCGTCGAGATGTTCGTCGGCGTCGGCGCCTCACGCGTGCGCGACATGTTCAACCAGGCCAAGCAGCACGCGCCGGCCATCGTGTTCGTCGACGAGATCGACGCCGTGGGCCGCCACCGCGGCGCGGGTCTGGGCGGCGGCCACGACGAGCGCGAGCAGACGTTGAACCAGTTGCTCGTCGAGATGGACGGCTTCGACGCGCACAGCACGGTGATCCTCATCGCGGCCACGAACCGTCCAGACGTGCTGGATCCAGCGTTGCTGAGGCCCGGCCGGTTCGACCGCCAGGTGGCCGTCGACACCCCGGACCTGCGCGGCCGCGAGGCGATCCTCCGGGTCCATGCCAAGGGCAAGCCGATGACCAGCGACGTCGACCTCAAGATGGTCGCCAAGAGGACGCCGGGCTTCACGGGCGCGGACCTCGCGAACGTGCTGAACGAGGCCGCGCTGCTGACGGCCCGCTCGGATGCCGACCTCATCGACAACCGCGCGCTCGACGAGGCGATCGACCGTGTCGTGGCCGGCCCACAGCGTCGCTCCACGATCATGACGGACGAGGAGAAACGCAACACGGCCTACCACGAGGGCGGGCACGCCGTCGTCGCCGCCGCGCTGCGGCACACGGACCCGGTCACGAAGATCACGATCCTGCCGCGCGGCCGCGCGCTCGGCTACACGATGGTGATGCCGGAGACCGACAAACATTCGGTGACGCGCAACGAGCTGCTGGACCAGTTGGCGTACGCGATGGGCGGGCGGGTCGCCGAGGAGCTCGTGTTCCACGACCCGACCTCCGGCGCCTCGAACGACATCGAGAAGGCGACTCAAACGGCGCGGCGCATGGTCATGGAGTTCGGCATGAGCTCCTCGCTCGGCGCGGTCCGCTACGGCCAGGGGGACGGCGAGCCGTTCCTCGGCCGCGACTACGGGCACCAGCGGGACTTCTCCGAGGAGGTGGCCGGCGTCATCGACACGGAGGTGCGCAAGTTGATCGAGGCCGCCCACGACGAGGCCTGGGCCGCGCTCAACGACAACCGCCACGTGCTGGACCGGCTGGCCGGC
>JAISIU010000108.1 GCA_031261885.1 Bifidobacteriaceae bacterium | reverse complement strand
CATGAGCGGGTCCGGGCCGGGCGGACAAGGCGGACGCCGCTTCGCGCGATCGGACCGGCAAGGCCCTATTATTCCGCATGGCCGGTCCCTTCCGATTGCGTCTGACGTTACACCAGCCGAGGACCGGAAATTACCCATCCGAGCAGGAAGCGAGGCGCCCGATGCGGAACCAACCCCCACGGCTGACCTGGCCGATCGGCGCACGGGTCACGGTGCGCCGCCGCCTGCGCGAGGCCGACGGACGGCCCACCGGCAAGTACTCCGACGCCGTGGGATTTCTCACGGAGAACCAGCCGGACCGCGTCACCGTTCGGACCCGGCACGGCGAGGTGAGCGTTCCGGCATCGGACATCGCGATCGCGAAGCTGATCGCACCACCCCAGGACCCACCCCAGGACCCACCCACGGCCGGCTGAACCGCCGGAGGAGGCCCTCCGGCATCGGACACGGCCCGGCCACCGGCCTGCGCTACTTGCAGACGTACTTATTGGTCGGCTGGTAACGCCACGTCCACGTCTTCTTCTCCTGAAGCTTGCCGTTCAGGTAGACCCAGCGCGTCTCCTTGGAGAGGAAACCCGGCTGGCCCATCGGCTGCTCAGTGCACGTGGGGCTCGCCTTCTGCACGATGGTCTTCGGCTTCACGATGTCGGTGCGCGGGTAGATCTTCGACTTGACCGTGAAGTACTTGGTGCTCCAGATCTGGACGTGCAGCGTCAGGCCGGAGTCGAGCCAGGCGCGCAGCAGCGCGCCGTACGGGGTGTCGTTCTTGAACTTGTTGTCGATCACGCCCTCCCACAGCGTCGCCTCGCGGCATTCGGGGTAGCGCGTGAAGTAGGTGCTGTGCGGCTGGTGCTCGACGTCCACGTAACCGGCCAGGTGAGAGGCGTTGTACAGCGTGGTCGAGAACTGGGACAGCCCGCCGCCGTAGCCCTCGGTCTGCTGGATGCCGATCACGACGCCGGCCTCGTGCCAGCCGTGCGCCTGATCGACGGTGCCGAGCGTGGCCTGGAGGTCGAACGTCGCGCCCGGCGCCACGAGGCTGCCCGTCACCTTCTTCGCGGCCAGGCGCAGGTTGGCGCTACGGCCGGCGTCGGCGTACGCCTGCGTGGTGAAACTCGAGACGACCTCTTTGACGCCCATCGCCTGAAGCCCGGCCGCGGTCGTGGCCGGTTGGGTCTGAACCAGCGGGCTGCGCACCTGCCGCTGGTCCGTGCCGATCTTCACGGCCGCGGCCTCCAGCTGGGGGATCAGCGTCTGATAATCGAGGTCCTCGCCCTGGGCGCCGCCCTCAATGACGGGTTTGCCGTCCTTGAACACGAAATGGGCGTCGGCGGCCGGGACGATGAGGCCGTCCGGGACCCGGGAGTCGACGGCCTTCTGCAGCGCGGCCTCGTCGAAGGCGAGCTTCAGCTGCCCGTCCGCGCCCGGTGCGATCGTGGCGGCCTGCGCCAGCGCGGCCACGGGCAGCTCGACCTGGCTGGCGCCCTGGGAGCCGGAGACCTGGACCTCGACGGGGCCGGACAGGAGCGGCTCGGCGATCTGGGATTTCGCGGTGGCCAGGGCGTGGTTCGTGACGGCCGGCTGGACGGCCACGGTGGTGAGTTTCAGCGGGCCGGAAGCGGTCAGCCAGTTCTGCGCGACCTGGGCGGCGGCGGCCGCCTGGTCGAGCTGGCTGCCGGCCACCGCTTTCGTGGATTTGACCTTGCCGGTGGCCACGGAGATCGTGCCGTTCTTCGCCGCGACTTCGTGTTTCAGGGCCAGCGCCGCGATGGCGGCCTTCAGCTTGGCCTGGTCGGCGTGCGTGGCCGGGGCGACCCGCTGGGTGCCGAACAGGTGCCGCCAGACCGAGGCCGGGCTGAAGCCGGAACCCGTCAGGGACGCGACCGTGTCCGCGGCCGAGAACGTGAGGCCGGCCTGGGCCGGGTCGAGCGTGTCCGCCGCGCCGGCCACCTGGACCGCGATCGGCGCGGCGGCCTGGGGCGCGAGCTTCTGGTTCAGCGTGGCGATGGCGCGCGACCGGGCCTGTCCGCCGATGTCGACGCCGGCCACCGTGGTGCCGGCGGGCACCTTGTCGCCGAGCGACCAGGCGAGCAGCGCATAGCCCACGACGATGACGGCCGCGAGCGGCAGCAGCCAGCGCAGCAGGCGGTGGCGACGCGGCCGGTAGCTCGGCAGGGACCGGCGCGCCTGCTGGGACGCGGCCGGGCGGGCGGCGCTGGCACGGTGGGCGGACGCGCCCGCCTGGCGGCGCGGCGCGTAGACGGCCGGCTGGGCGGGGCGGGCAGCCAGCCGTGGGGAGGTGGCCGATGCCGGAACTCGCCTGGGCGGGGCGACCGATGCCGGAGCGGGCGGCCGGGCGGGAGCGCGAGTGGGCGCGGGGGCGGCCGGGCGGGCGGTGCGGATCGAACGGCGCGGCGGGGCCGGGCGGCCGGGTACCGCGCCGTCGGCGACGCTTCCCGCCGGGTGGTTCCGCTCGGCATCGTCCACTGGTTTGGGAGCGCCGGTCCGGATGGAACGGCGGGGCGGCGCGGGCGAACCGGACTGGTCGACGACGAGCGGGCGCGACGGGCCGGCGCGGCGGGGCCCGGCGGCGGCCGGGCGCGACGGCCTGGGGACGGCGGGGTGGGCGGCGCGGGGGCGCAGGACGGCCTCGTCGTCCTCCCAGGGGTCGTGGTCCGGGGCCGCTGGGTCACGGGGCGGCTCGGCGTCGGAGGGGTCGATGGCGCTCATCGGTAAAAAGTTCCGTCCTCCCATCGGCAAACTAGGCGAGTGCTTCGCGCGTGGCGGGGATGTGACCTGAGTCTAAGCGGCGCGCCCCGCGTTCCGGCGCAGGAACGCGGGGCGCGTCACGGCCCGGCCGGCCAGGGCCCGATGGGCCGGGCCGGCCGTCAGGCGCGCCGCCAGCCGGCGTAGAGCTTGAGGTTGCGCGTCACCTTCTTCTGGAACCCGTAGCGGTGTTTGAGCGTCCGGTCCTTGTACCAGCCCGTGAAGCGCCAGCCCTGGGCCCTCGGCGCGGCCGGCTTCGCGACGCGCTTGCCCACCTTGACCCGTTTGGCCTTCGGCAGGCCTTGGACCGCCACGCCCTTCTTCACCGAGGTGAAGGTCACGGTGGCGCGGCTCGCCGTGCGCAGCGTCGCCGCGGCCGAGGGAGCCGAGGGCGGCAGCCCGGCTTGGACACGGCGTTGTTGCACGTCGTAGCGGTGGCCCGGCTTCAGCTTCGTGAAGGTCGGCGAGTACTGCCAGGCCGACCACGCGCCGCTGCCGGCCGGCGCGATGCGGTACTGCAGTTTGGCCTTCGAGGCCGGGACCCTGAGCTTGATCGCGGTCAGTTTGATGGCCTTGGCCCGGGGCGCGGTGGCCGGGGTTTTCAGGTTCGTGGTCAGCGCGACCGGGTCGGAGTAGGCGACCTCGACCTCGTCGTGGGTGACGGCCAGGCGGACGCGGTAGCCGGTGGCGGAGGCCAGCGGCGCGATGACCTGGGTGAGCCCGCCCGCGAGCGCCGCCTCCTGCTCTTTCGGCACGGTCGCGACTGCCGTCCAGGCGTTCGAGCCGGGCCCGGCGAGCTGGAGTTGGGCCTGGACGAAGCGGCCCGGCGTGTTCAGTTTGGCCGAGTACTGGACCGTGGCGGAGCCCTGGTCCGTGGCCATGACGCGGACCGTCTCGGTGGGCGCCTGGTCCAGTTCCGAGACGATGGCGACGTGGCCGAGGTCCCGGACCGTGCGGTTGCCGGCCACGTCCGTGGCCTGGGCCTGGACGTCGCCGCTGTACGGCTCGGCCAGCGTGGCCTCGCAGCGGCCGTCGGGGCCGGGCGTGGCCGGGACCGTGCGCCCGCCGTCCAGCACGAGGCCGCAACCGGCCAGGCCGCTGGTGCCGTCGCCGGCCGTGAACGTCACGCGGACGCGGCGGTCGGTCTGGGCGAGCGTCGCGGGGTTCAGCCCGGCCTGGGACGGCCGCGTGACGCCGCCGGCGGCGACGCCTTGGGCGAGGGTCGTCATCGTGGCCTCGGCGAGAGTGGGGGCCGTGCGGTCCACCCAGACGGGGAGCGGTTCGGCCGGGTAGACCTCGCCCGTGGTGGCCTTGCCCTGGACGGCGACGGTGTGGACGCCGTCCTCGGCCACGGTCGCGACGGTTTGGGCGGCGCCCGTGAAGCCCGGGACGGTGGCGGGGGCGCCGCCGTCCACCTGGGCGGTCAGGGCCCGGTACTGCCAGTCGCCGGACGCGCCGGCGCCGTCCCGGGCTTGGACCGCGACGGCGTCGCCGGGGGCCGCCTCGGCGTTGACCCAGCCGTTCGTCACGGGCGCGTCGAGGCCCAGGACCAGGCCCGATGTCGCCCGGTCGAGCCGGTTTTGGACCGTCACCCGGTACGTGGTGGTGGTGTCCGATGCCGTGGTGACCCGTACGGTGAGAACGTTGTCCGCCGTTTGGCCGTCCTCGGTGGGGATGGCCAGTGGCACGGTCGCGGCCGCCAGACCCGTGCCGGAGCCGACCGTGCGGCCGCCGTAGTCGATGTCCACGGTGGCGCCGGCGCTGGCGGCGCGGGCCGTGAGCGTGGTGCGGGCCAGGTTCTGGGCATCGACCGTGTAGTCGAGCCGGCCGCCGTCGAAGTCGAGGCCCGGGACGCCCGTCAGCCCGAGCCCGGCCAGGCCGGGGCCGGCGGTCGGGGCGTCCGGGAAGTAGCGGGCCGTCGCGCGGGCGCCGGCTTGATCGAAGTCGGCGGTGAGGTGGGCCGTGGCCTCGCCGCGCAGGGTGAGGGGTTGCCCGGCGGCGGTGGCCTTCTTCGTGGCGATGGCGTTGCCCTGGGCGTCGAGCAGTGTGACGAGCACGCCGGCGCCGCGGATCGGGGACAGGGACAGGTTCTCGAGCGTGACGGCCACGTGGCTGCCGTGCCCTGAGGTGTTGTCGAGTTCCGCCGTGGCGCGTTGCGGCAGGCCGCCGTTCTGGGCGATCAGCGACGGGAACTCGACGCTCGCCCGGTTGTTCGTCGGGTTGGCCTCCAGCAGGACGTTGCCGTCGGCGTCGAGGACGCTGGCCGTGAGGCCGATCCGGATGCCGGTGGCCGGGATCTCGTCCGCGCCGAGCCGGTCGGTCACGTAGGCGGCGAGGTCGAACGGCACGGACAGCGTGTAGACGCCGGCGTCGATCTTCTGAAGGGCGGCGTCATCGGCGATGGTCACGGCCGGGACCGGCGCGGCCCCGGCGTCGTTCGTGGCGGCGTCGGCGTCGTCCTGGAACTCGACCCGGACCTGCCGGCCCGAGCCGGCCAGCGGCACGTCCGTCTCATTGCCGAGCGTGACGAGGAACTCGCGCTCCCCTTCCTCGCTCTTCGTGACCTCGGAACCGGCGATGCCGACTTCCGGCACGTCGAGGTGCAACACGTCGCCGCGCGTCTCGGTCCGGCCGGCCGGGGCGGCGCCGTAGCTCGCGGTGATCCGCCAGTCGGGGCTTTCGACGGCGCCGTCCGGGATGTCGTAATGGGCGGTCAGCGTGGCCGTGGCGCCGGGCGCGAGGCCGAGCCCGGCGCTGGTGCCGCCCGCCTTCGTGTAGTCGCCCGTGGTCGAGTCCTTGAAGACGGCCTGAAGCGAGTCGATCGCGGTGGGGCCCGTGTTGACGACCGTGAACGTGACGGGCAGCGTGGCGCCCTTGTGCAGATAGGTGTAGTCGGGGACCACGCCCGTGACGTCGAAGCCGTCGTCGAACCGGCCGGAGGCCTGGGCCAGCGTGGCCACGCGGGCCGGCATGTCGATGGCGGTGCCGTCGGTGTCGGTGACGGTCTCGCTCTGGCCGGTTCCGCCATCGGACGCCCGCCAGTCCCGGCTGGTCTCCATGATCGCGGTGACGGCCGTGCCGCCATCGTTCGCCACGGCGTCGAAGCTGTCGACGACCGCGCCCTCCTCGAGGGTGGCGAGCGTGACGGGCGCGGCGAGCGCGAGCCGCCCGTCCGGGCCGCAGGTGAGGCGAACCGCCTTGAGGGAACCGGTCGTGGTGGCGTCCGGCGTGGCACTGCCCTCGGCGTCGCCGCCGGCGCTCTGGCCGAGGGCGGCGCCGGTGGAGCCCGCGTCGGCCCAGACCAGGGCCGTCTCCTCGAGCGTGCCGGAGGTGTGGCGGGCGAACCGGAAGTTCGTGGTCGGCACGACGCCGTCGGCCGCGCCGGCGGCCGCCAGGGAGTCCGGCAGGCTGGTGGGCTGGCCGTCTGCCGCGTCGAAGGCGTAGAGCTGGATGTCCTGGTCGGTCGTGGCGTTGCCGCCCTGGTCCTGGCCGGCCGTGCGGGTGTGCCAGGCCGCGAGGAACAGCTCCTGGCCGGTGGCATCGGAAACCGTGGTGAGCTGCGGGTTCGCGGCCGCCGCGGTGTCATCCGTCACCTGGACGTCGCTGCGGATCGTGTTGACGCCGTCCGCCGCCTGCTGCTCGGTCACGTCCTTCTGGAGGTCGAGGACCTGGGCCACGGCCGCGGTGGCCGCCTCGTCCGTGCCCTTTTGGACCGTGTAGACGATGGCGCCGGTCCGGCCGCTGGGGGCGACGGCCGCTGTGAGGCCCTTGACCGTGCCGCCCGTGCCGTTGTAGGCGACCTGGAGCGGGCCCCACTGGCCGGCGTCGTACACGCGGTAGACGATCCGGTCCAGCGTGTCGAACGTCACGGCCGCGCTGTCCGCCGCGGTCGCGACCTGCCGCCAGGCGACGAGGACCTTGGAGCCGCCGACGGCGACGGCCGGGGCGAGGTCGCCGACGGAGTTGGCGGTCAGGGCCGTGGTGGTCCACGGGCCGTCACCGGTGCGGACGGCGGCCTCGACCTCGGCCGAGGCGGACATGTCCGCGATCGAGCCGGTCTGGTCCGAGGCCGTGACGTCGCCGGCCGGGTCGCGGGTCTGGCGCACCCAGGCGGCGGCCGCGAACGCGGCGTCGCCGGCGACCGCCAGCGAGGAGTCGCCCTTGCCGGCGTCGTCGAGGATCCGGCCCTCGGCCCAGCCGTTCCCGTCCGCCTCGGCGAAGGCTGCGCGGGTCTTGTAGACGTCGGCCGAGCCCTGGTCCGTGAGGTAGGCGAACCCGGAGCCGTCGTCGAGGAGTTGGGGGGCGGCGTCGGGGTAGGCGTTAGTCCAGATCGTGGTGGGGTTGCCCGGCTGGGCGGCGGCGCGCGCGCCCTTGGCCGTGCGGGCGGCCGCGGGCGTGCCGCCGGAGCCGTCCCCGGCCCCGCCGGTCCACGCCCGGTCGGCCGTGGTCAGGTAGTCGCGCGATTCGAGGGCGGCAGAGTTGACCGGCAGCATCGTGGTGCCGGGCTCGATGCCGTACGCCTGGGAGTAGGCCTTCGAGGCGGCCGTCTGTTCGGGTGTCCAGGCGGCCGGGTCCTTGGCGGCCAGTTTCTTGGCGCCTTTCGATTTGTAGATCGGGACGCCGTCCTCGAGCAGGTCCTGGCCCGTGACGGACTTCCAGTAGGCGCCGATGTTCTCCCACTGGCCCCAGCCCCACGGCCCGAACGTGATACCGACCTGGACCACCACGAACTTCAGCTTGATGAACAGGGCCTTCAGCTCGGCTCTGATGCCGAACGTGCCCGTGACCTTCACGGAGCCGCCGTTCACCATCTCCTGGCTCGTGTCCTTCACGTAGGTGCGTTCGAGCCAGTACTGGTTGACGTTGACCGCGACGGTGCCGAACAGGCCGAACTTCAGCGCGACGACCGTGAAGTCGAGGCCGAGGCCGCCGAACATGTCGACATAGAACATGGCGCGCAGGTGGATGAGGTCGTCGCGGACGTACTCCTGGTCCGGGTCGGCCCAGGCCGTGTCGAAGCCGCTCTGGCCGCCCGTGGCCTGGGATTCGAGGGTCTGCCAGTTGACGGACAGCGTGACCGCGCCGCCCAGTTCCAGCGAGAAGGTCATCGGGAAGGGGCCGGCCATGATGTTCCACGACTTCTGGTAGGAGAAGCCGCCGCCGGCGTCCTCGTAGCCGCCCATGAGGCGGCTACGCCACTTGCCGAGCTTCGTGTCGTACCAGATCTTGCCCTCGGCGTAGCCTCCCACCTGGAACAGCGCGCCCTTGTCGGAGGCCCGGCCGGACTTGTTCGCCTCGTTGACGGTGTTCTTGGCTTCCTTCATGTACGTGCCGGCCGCCATCTTCGCGGCCTCGAACGGGCTCGGCACGGGTTTGACGGCGACGCCGGAGCTGTTCGAGGTGGACTTGCCGAGCGTGGACCAGTCAATCCCGCCATCGACGTTGGCGGAGTCGGGCGGCATGTTGCCGATCTGGACCTGGACCACGTAGTTGAAGACGGCCGGGTCCTTGGTCGGGGCGATGAACATCTTGAACATCGAGGTGTCGATCTTGATGTTCGACATGGCCGTGAGGCCCTGGTTGATGAGCTGGTTGCCGTTGACGGTCGAGAACGTGGCCGGGGCCACGCCGGCGGGGCTGGGCAGCGCCACCGCGTTCTTCGCGTCCCGGGCCGCACCCGGGGCGTCGACGGGGGCGGCCAGGCCGTTGTAAACCGTGAAGGCCGGCGCGATGGTCTTGGCGACGTGTCCGCCATCGGCGGCGTCCCCGCCATCGGACAGGTCGTATTCGATGGGACGCGAGACCACTTTGTCCATCCACAGCGTCGAGGCGTCGAGCCGCTCGGTGTGTTCCGTCAGCGGCATCGTGGAGAACGGGTAGGCGAAGCTCTTGTAGGACTGGCCGGCGGGCACGGTGCCGTCCCCCTGGTCGAGGAGCCGGGCGGACAAGCCGTCGGGCGCGGCCGGGTCCCCGCCCCACCACAGGAACGTGCTGGTCAGGTACGCGGTCGGGTAGTCGAGGTTCGGGCCCACGCGAACGTCGGAGCCCGTGATGTCCTCGGCGTCGGAGCCGTCCTTGGCCGTGCTGACCTGGGCGCTTCCCAGGAAGGGCGCGCCGGGGCCGGCCCCGTCCAGGTCGCGCAGCACGGTGATGTGGCTGGCGGCCATGACGTCCCAGGTGTCGAGCGACTTGGTCGAGGTTTTCACGATCATCGGCCGGTAGCCGCCGTCCGGGAACGTGGCCTCGAAGACGTAGTCGAACCGGAGGGCGTCGCCGGTCGCCGCGCCCCACCGGGTGATGTCCCACGTGAGGGTCACGGCGCCGAGCGCGTCCGGCGTGACGATGTGGTCGGCGCCGCGCGCGGCCAGCTGGGAGCCGGGCGCGTACGTGCCGTCCACCCAGACGCCGCCGTTGAGCTGGACACGGCCCTGGAACGGGGTGCCGTCCGGCTGCTGGAGGTGCAGCGTGACCTCGGCGATGGGCCGGAGCGTGATCTGGTTGACGGGGTAGGTGTAGCCGTAGGCGGAGTCCTGTTCGCCGCTGCGCAGGTCCTGGGCGTGGAGCGTGCCGCGGTATTCGCGGCCGCCGAATTTGGACGAGAACGGGACGTCCCCGGCCACGCCGTCCGGCGAGTAGATCGCGAACCGGCCGGCGGTGTCGCTCGTGGCCTGGTGGCTGGCGCCCTTCTGGTCTTGGTAGGTCATGGCCGTCTGGGTGCGCGGGTAGGCCTGGAAGATGAACAGCTGGCCGGCCAGCGTGTCGACGTTGACGTCGATGCTCGCGGCCATGCCGGTGCGCGCGTGGGTCGCGGTGATCGTCGTCTGGCCGGAGTTGACGCCGGAGAGCAGCAGTTCGGTGTCCGGCGCGAACGTCTTGGTGGTGGAGTTGTCAATGTTCGCGTACATCTGGCCGTGCCGCTGGTTGAGCGTGGCCGTGTGCTGGTCGCTGGAGTTCCAGGCGAGCTGGTCCGCGACCATTTCCCAGGCGTGGTCGCCGTAGTTGGCGCTGACGGCGGCCCGGAGGTTCAGCCGGTCGGAGTCGTAGGCGGCCAGGACGGTGTCGCGCAGCGCCGTGCCGCTCCGGGCGGCCTCCTCCGTGACCCAGCCGCGGTTGGACAGGGCGACCTTGCCGCCGGCGGGTTTCGTACCGTCCACGAGGATGTCGAGGGCCGTGTGGTCGTAGACCCACAGTTGGGTGGAGGCGTAGGAGTAGGTGGAGTCCGAGGCGTTCTTCGCCTTGATCTGGACCGTGTAGGCGGTTTTGAGGTCGTCGCCGCCGATGACGGCCGGGTCCAGCGTGTAGGCGCCGCCCGTGGCCGTGGCCCAGCCGACGGTGTGGCCGGCCGGGTTCCGGAAGGTGCCGTCCTGGCCGTCGGAGCCGGGCTCGAACGTCACCTCGGAGCCGTCCACGGGGCCGTTGGGCGTCGTGACGGTGAACTCGAATTCGGCGGCGTTGGCCGGGTCGAAGTGCTCCAACGTCCAGGTCACGTGGACGGGGCCGTGGTTGTCGAGGATGTAGCGCGAGCCGGCGTCCGTGTCCACCTGGACGGTGGCGGCCGGTGCGAGGACGACGATGCCGCCGCCGGCGGAGAGGGTTTGGGTCCGGTCGGTCGGGTTGTCGGTTTGGAGCAGGTAGGAGTAGGCGGCTTTGCCGCCGCGTGACAGGTCGGTGAGGGTGCCGGCGGGGACCGTGGTGGTGAGGTCCGCGGTTGTGACGGCCGGGGTCATGGGGCTGCCGGCCTGCCCGCTCGCCATTTGTTCCACGGTCCAGTCGCCCCGGTAGACGGTCACGCGGTATTGGGCCACGTATGGCTCGTCGAGTCGGCTGGCCAGCAGTGTCGCGTTCGAGGACCAGGCGAATCGGAGCGCTTGGCCTTGGGTGAGGGTGAGCGTGCCCTTGGCGCCGGGGACGGCGATGTACGGCGTGCCGCCGACCTTCACGTCGATGGCCGTGCCCTTCACGACGAGCGGGTCGCCGATCCCGCCGTTGGTCGCGGTCAGGACGACGCGGACGCGGCCGTCGCCCTGGCCGGTGGGTGTGAGGACGCCGCCGGCGTCGATCGTGGCGATCTCGACGCCGGGCGGGTTCGTGGCGTCGACCGGATCGAGCGACCACGTGAAGTCCTCGGGTCCTTGGAAGGTGGCGGTGGTGAGCACGATGTCGGGCGAGAACGTGACGGGCGCCTCGTCCGGGCCGGCGTAGATGATGCGTTTGTCCCGGTCCCAGCCGTCTGCCGGTTCGGCGATGCCGAGCTGGCTCGGGTCGGTGAACAGGATGGCGCCCGTCACGTGGTAGTCGGCGTAGGTGTCGGCGCCGAGGATGAGCCGCCAGGCGGCGTCCGCCGCGCCCGGGTCCGCCGCTTCCGTGCCGTACAACTCGACGCGGCCGGTCCGGCCTTCCGTCGTGGGAGGCACGTCGAAGGTTCCGGTCAGGGTCGTGGCGCCGGTCGCGGCGTCCGTGCCCTGGTAGGTGAGCGGCAGGCGCGTGGCGCCGCCGTCGAGCGAGAAAGCGACGGATTGGGAAACGTCATCGTGCGCCCCCAGTTCCGCGGCCCAGTCCTGGAAGGCGGCCGATGTCGGCGCGACCGTCACCGTGAGAGTCGCCCCGGTCTCTTTGCCGGGTCCGTATTGGCCGTCCTTGCTGAGCGTGACGCCCGTGATCGCGCTCCAGACGGGCGCGCGGGAGAAGGTGACGCCGTCGTCGCCGTCGATCGACATTGAGGCGCCGTCGAAGCCGCCGCTGGCCTGGTCGCCGAGTATTTCGGTGGCGGACCAGGCTTTGATCGCGATGCGGTCCGCCGGGTCTTCCGGCACGGTGTAGAGGAAGGTGTGGGTGGTGGCGAGGGTGTCGGCGGATTCGGCGAGCGGCAGCGGCGTGCCGGCGGCGCCGTCGTCGACGGTGATGGCCGGGTTCGAGACGGGTTCGGAGTAGGTGATGGTGACGGGGACCACTTGGCCGGCGCGGTAGGCCCCGGCGGGCGCGAAGACGCCGGTGACCTGGGCGCGGACGGTGTCGTTCGGGGTCAGCGAGATCGTTGAGCCGT
>JAISIU010000316.1 GCA_031261885.1 Bifidobacteriaceae bacterium | reverse complement strand
CACCGAGTCCACGATGATGCGGACGCCGACAAGGTCGTAGATGTCGTCGATGTCGCGGGCGCGGACCACCATCTTCTGGTAGATCGAGTAGTAGTGCTTGGGGCGGGACGTGACCGTCGACTTGATCTTCGACGCCTGGAGGTCGGCCTTCACCTGCTCGGTGACGACCTTCAGGAACTCGTCGCGCGCCGGGGCCCGTTCGGCGACGACGCGGACGACCTCGTCATACATCTTCGGGTAGAGGGTCTTGAAGGACAGGTCCTCCAGTTCCCACTTGATCGTGTTCATGCCGAGCCGGTGGGCCAACGGAGCGTAGATCTCCAGCGTCTCGCGGGCCTTGCGCTGCGCGTTGGCCGCGGACACGTAGCCCCACGTGCGCGCGTTGTGCAGCCGGTCCGCGAGCTTGATGACCAGCACGCGGATGTCCTTGGCGGTCGCCACGACCATCTTCCTGACGGTCTCGGCCTGCGCGGCCTCCCCGTACTGGACCTTCTCGAGCTTCGTGACGCCGTCCACGAGCAGCGCGATCTCGGGGCCGAAGTCCGCCTCGAGCTCCTCCAGCGAGTACGGCGTGTCCTCGACCGTGTCGTGCAGCAGCGCCGCGGCCAGTGTGGAAGGGGTCATGCCGAGCTCCGCGAGGATGGTCGCGACCGCGAGCGGGTGCGTGATATACGGCTCGCCGGACTTGCGGAACTGCCCCTTGTGCACGCGGGCCGCGACCTCGTAGGCCCGCTCGACCACGCCCGCGTCCATGCGCGCGTGGTACTTGTGGAGACCGTCGAGGATCGGGTCCAGTTCCCGCGCGAACTTCTGGTGGCCGCGGGCCGCCCCGAACCAGGCGCGTCCGCGCGGTTTGTCCGCCGCTCTGGCGGATCCCGCTTGCGTCTGGTTCTCACTCATGCGCCCAGTTTACGGGCACTGTCCAGCGGGCCCGCCGTCACGCGCCCGGAGCCGCCCGCTGGCGGGCCGCCGCGGCGCTTTCTCAGACGCGCGCGAGGACGTCGATGGGCCTGGGTCCGATCATGGCGCGGCCGTCGAGGCCGTCGAGCTCCATGAGGAACATCAGGTTCACGACTTCGCCGCCCGCGCGTTCCATAAGCGCCGCGGCCGCGTGGGCCGTGCCGCCGGTCGCCAGGACGTCGTCCATGATGACGACGCGGCTGCCTGGTTTGATCGCGTCCTCGTGCATCTCGAGCGTGGCCTGGCCGTATTCGAGGGCGTAGGACTCAGAGATCGTCACGCCCGGCAGCTTGCCGGGTTTGCGCAACGGGACGAAGCCCACGCCCGCGAGGGCCGCCGCCGGCGCCGCCACGATGAAGCCGCGGGCCTCGATGCCGACCACGAAGTCGGCGCCCGAGTCCCTGACCGCCTGGGCCCAGTACTCGCTGACCGCGCGGAAGGCCGTGCCGTCCGCGAGCAACGGCGTGATGTCGCGAAACGCGATACCGGGCTCGGGAAAATCGGGGATGGTGCGCAGATGATCGAGGACCAGGCGCTCGATGCGCGCCCGGTCCCCGCGCTCAGAGCTGGGCACCGGTCGGATTGTTCGGGTCCGCCGTGTTCGGGTCCGCCAGCGGCGAGGCACCGCGATGAGCGCGCGCCGGCCGCTTGGGCTGAGCCGCCACACCCTGGTGCTGGCCCGGCCGCACGGCGCCGATCGGCGTCAGGTGCGTCAGCTTCGTGGCGTCGGTGCCCTCCTGGTCGCGGCGCGCGAACACGAGCTTGTCGTGCTCCTTGATGCGCGTCTCGCGCGACCTGAGCAGCGTCTCCATCGGGGTCGCGATGAAGATCGACGAGTACGCGCCGGCGATCATGCCGACGAACAGGGCCAGCGAGATGTCCGACAGCGTGCCCGCGCCGAGGATGAACGAACCGATGAACAGAATCGAGGCGACCGGCAGCAGCGCGATGACCGACGTGTTGATCGAGCGAACCAACGTCTGGTTCACGGCCAGGTTCGCGGCCTCCGCGTAGGTGTACTGCGTTTGGTCGACGATCCCCGTGGTGTTCTCACGGACCTTGTCGAAGATCACCACGGTGTCATACAGCGAGTAGGCCAGGACCGTCAGGAAGCCGATCACCGAGGCCGGTGTGATCTCGAATCCGACGATCGCGTAGATGCCCAACGTGATGATCATGTCGTGGAGCAGCGCGACGAGGGCCGAGACGGCCATGCGCCAGGCTCTGAAGTACAGCGACATGCCGACGCCGACCAGGACAAGGAAGATGATCGCGCCCCTGAAGGCCTTACCGGACACGTCCTTGCCCCAGGTTGGGCCGATGTACGTGGCCGTCACCTTGTCCGCCGTGATCTTGAACGCCTTGGCGAGAGCCGTGCGGACCTCCGACGACTGCTCCGACGACAGCTCCTTGGTCTCGACGCGGATCTGGCTCGTGCCGATCTTCGTGACCGTGGGTTCGCGCTCGCCGATCGTCGCCTGAACCGTGGCGCGCGCCAGATCGAGGTTCTGATCGGTCGGGGTCGAGGCCGTCGTGATCTGGAACTGCGAGCCGCCCGTGAAGTCGATGCCGAGCGTGAGGCCCGGGAAGAAGAACGAGATGATGCAGATCAGGATCACGATGCCGGAGGCCGTGAAGAAGATCCGCCGGTGGCCGACGATGTCGTAGGACCGCTTGCCGGTGTAGAGGCTGTTGCCCCATTGAGCGAAGTTCACAGCCATCAGGCTTCCTCCTCCTCGGTGTCCGCGGCGGGCTCAGCCGGGGCGGTTTCGGGGGCTGCGGCGCCGGCCGCGTCCCCCGCCTGGTCTGCTGGGTGGTCGGTCTTCGGCGCGTCCTCCGTGACGGCCTCACGCGCGGCCCGGTCCGACTCGGCCTGGGCCGCGGCGGCCGCCGCCTTGCGCTCGGCCAACGAGCCCGTCCCCTTCGGGACCGCGTTGTGCGGCTTGGCGCCAGCGGTGGTCCGCGGCTTGTCGAGCACGGCCGTGGCCGTGCCCTTGCCGGCGCCCGCGGACTCCTGGGCCCGCGCGGCCTTGCGGGCCGCCACCGAGCCGCTGGTCTCGATCGCCGTGACCGTGGGCGTGCCGCCCCGTTTCTTGGCCTTGTTGTCCGGGATCTTCTTCAGCCGCCCGCGGCCCGCGTAGTGGATCGAACCCGGCGCGCCGAGGCGGTGGGGGTCGAGGCCCGAGGCCGGGTGGCCGTTGCCGAAGAACTCGGTGTGGCTCAGCAGCAGGATCATCGGGTGCGTGAAGCAGAACACGACGACGACGTCCATGATGGTCGTGAGGCCGAGCGTGAACGCGAAGCCGCGGACCGAGCCGACCGACACGATGTACAGCACGACGGCCGCTAGCGCGTTGACCGTGTCCGACGCCAGAATCGTCCGCCGGGCGCGATGCCAGCCGTTGTCGATGGCTTGGGCCAGAGTTCTACCGTCGCGTAACTCATCCTTTAGTCGCTCGAAGTAGACGATGAACGAGTCCGCCGTCATGCCGATCGACACGATCATGCCGCAGACGCCGGCCAGCGACAGGCGGTAGCCCTGCACCCAGCTCAGCAACAGGATGCAGCCGTACGAGAAGCCGACGGCCAGGATCAGGGCCGAGATCGTCACGAAGCCGAGGCAGCGGTACTGGAACAGCGAGTAGATCGCGACGAGGATCAGGCCGATGAGGCCGGCCAGGAGGCCCTTCTCCAACTGGTCCGAACCGAGCGAGGCGGAAACCTGCTCACGCGACTGGACCACGAAGTTCAGCGGCAGGGAGCCGAAGGACAGCTGGTCCGCCAGCGACTTGGAGCTCGCCTGCGTGAAGTTGCCAGAGATCTGCGCGCGGCCGTTCGGAATCGGCTCGTCCACCTTCGGGGCGGACACGACCTTGTCGTCGAGGACGATGGCGAACTGGTTCAGCGGCGTGGACAGGCCCTGGATCTTCTGCGTGACCTTCATGAACTCCTGGGCGCCGTTCGACTGGATCGGCCCCGAGGTGTTCAGCTCGAGGTTCACCACCCACTGGCCCGTGGTGCCGCCCGACTGGGTGGCCTCCATGCCGGAGTTGGCCTTCGTGATGCGGTCGCCCTCGACCAGCACGGGGCCCAGGATGTACTTCTCGTAGTACGGCTGCGCGGCGGTGCCCATGTTGTCGGAGCACGTCACGAGCACCTTGTTCGGGTCCGACACGGCCCCGTTGACGTCCGAGCCGACGCGCGAGCAGTCGATGTTGTCGTACTTCGTGGTGTCCTCGTCGCTGATGATCGACGTGTCCGTGGCCTTGGCCAGGCGGGAGTCGAAGTCCGACATGGCCGGGACGGCCGACGAGGAGCCCGCGCTGGCCGAGGCGCTTGCGGACGGCGAAGCGCTAGCCGAAGCCGAGGCCGAGGCCTTCTTCGTGGAGCTCGCGGACGCACTGGCCGACGGCGAGGCGGCGGCCGAAGCCTCGGCGGAAGCCGATTCCGACGGCGAGGCGGACGGCGCCGGATAGGCGCGGCTCAGCCACGCGGCCGGCGACGGCGTGGTCGCCTGGTCCGTCTTCAGCACGGACCGGAACGTCATCTGCGCCGACTTCGACACGAGCGCCAGCTCCGCGTCCGTCGGTTCACCGGGGATGCCGACGACGATGTTCGTGGTGCCGTTCACCTGGATCTCCGGCTCCGCCACGCCCGAGGCGTCGACGCGCTGCCGGATGATCGCGACGGCCTGGTTCATCTGCGTGGAGGTCGGCTTCTGGTTGCCGTTCATGGCGACCGGGCGCAGCACCAGCTGCGTGCCGCCGCGCAAGTCCATGGCGAATTCCGGGGTGAAGTGGGCATCCTTCGTAAAGAACGTGCCGACGCCGACGGCGCCGAAAAGCACGAGGATCACGACGAAGAGGATGATTATCGTCCTCAACGGCCTAGGCCCTTTAGAGCGAGCAGCCACTTTCTTGCACTTCCTACTGTTAGTTGTCGGTGCGCCATCGGCGCACGGCGAGCTGGTCCGTCGGCTTTCAGCGAACGCTACATCTTATCGGGTTATCCGACCGCTCCGGTGGGATCCGGCGGCTCGTCGCCATCCGGGCCCGATGTCTCGCCCGAGCCCTTCGGCTCTTGGCCCTCCGCCTTGGGGGCCTGGTCCGCGGCCGGCGGCTCCGCCGCCGCGTCATCCTCAGCGCCCGGTTCCTCGGGCGCCGTGGTCAGAGAATCCCACTCATCGTCCGAGATGAGCTTCGTGATGGCCCGCTTCAGGTAGGCCGATTCGTCGCCACTCGCGTTCATCAACATGACGACGTCCCCCTCGATACGGGAGACGACGCCGATCATGCCGGCGGCCGTCATGACGCGCGAGCCCGGCCCGAGAGTCTTGCGGAACGCCAGTTGGTCCTCGGTGCGCTTGCGGTTCTTGCGGTTGAAGAACCACATCATGACGCCGAGGGCGATGAGCAGCACGAAGATGAAAATCGTGCTCCCGGCGCCGCCGCCGCTCTTTCCGGTCGTGTTGCCGGTGCTCGTGGCAGCGAGCACGATGGCGCCGAACGCGTAATCCACTTGGGTGTGGCTCCTTCGTTGAAGCGGGGTCAGGTCTGTGACAGGGCGAGTCTAGGCGAAAGGGAGGGCCCGGGGCCAGTTGCCGCCCCGGCGGACCGAAACCCGCGCCCTATCCGAACAGCTTGAGCGGCTCGGCGGTGCCCCCCGCAGCGGGCGCGAGCCCGAGGTGCTCGTACGCGGCCGGCGTGGCCATGCGGCCCCTCGGCGTGCGGACGAGCAGGCCCTGGCGCAGCAGGAACGGTTCGACCATCGTCTCGACCGTGTCAATCTCCTCGCCGACGGCCGCGGCCAGCGTCGAGAGCCCGACGGGCTGGCCCGCGAACCGGCCCGTCAACGCCTGCAGCACGGCCCGGTCGAGCCGGTCGAGGCCCATGACGTCGACCTCGTACACCTCGAGCGCCGCCAGGGCGGCCGGCCGGTCCGCCCGCCCGTCGCCGCGCACCTGCGCCCAGTCGCGCACGCGCCTCAGCAGCCGGTTGGCGATGCGCGGCGTGCCGCGCGAACGGCTCGCGATCTCCGCGGCCGCGTCGTCCGTCAGCTCGATGTCGAGCAGCCCGGCGGAGCGGCGCAGGATCTGCTCGAGCTCGGGCGGTTCGTAATAGTCGAGATGTCCCGTGAACCCGAAGCGGTCGCGCAGCGGCGCCGGCAGCAGGCCCGCCCTCGTGGTCGCGCCGACCACCGTGAACGGCGGCAGCGTCAGCGGGATCGCGTTCGCCCCCGCGCCCTTGCCGACGACGATGTCGACGCGAAAGTCCTCCATCGCGACGTAGAGCATTTCCTCGACGGGCCGGGCCAGCCGGTGGATCTCGTCGAGGAACAGCACCTCGCCCGGCTCCAGCGAGCTGAGGACGGCCGCCAGGTCCCCGGCGTGCTGGATGGCCGGGCCCGACGTCACGCGCATCGGCACGCCGAGCTCCGACGCGATGATCATCGACAGCGTGGTCTTGCCGAGCCCCGGCGGGCCCGAGAGCAGCACATGGTCCGGCGTGGTGCCGCGCGCCTTCGAGGCGTCGAGCACGAGCTGGAGCTGGTCCCGGACGACGCGCTGCCCGACGAACTCCGACAGCTTGCGCGGCCTCAGCGCCGCCTCGACGGCCCGCTCCGATGTGTCCGCCCCGGCGGCGACCAGGCGTGCGGTGGATGCCTCAGCCGCGGCCGGATCGCCGCCCGGCAGGCCCGCGTCGAACTCAGCGGCCATGAGCGCTCCCCTTGGTTCCGAGCGCCCTCAGCGTGGCCCTCAGCACGGCCGGCACGTCGCCGGCGGAACCCCCCGCCATGACGCCGTCCACGGCCGCGGCCGCCTGTGACTGCGTGTAACCGAGCCCGACGAGCGCGGCCGTCACCTCCTCGGCGACCGCCCCGCCCGATTGACCGGCGACGGCCCCCGCCGGAGGGTCGAGTCGGCCCGCCAGCTCCAACACCATGCGCTGCGCGCCCTTCTTGCCGATGCCGGGCACGCGCTGGATCGCCGCCACGTCCCCCGACGCGACGGCCGCGCGGAACTGGTCAGGCGTCATCGCCGAGAGGACGGCCAGCGCGATGCGCGGCCCGATGCCCGTGACGGTCTGGACGGCCTGGAACACCTCGCGCTCCCCCGGGTCCTTGAAACCGTAGAGCGTGAGGCCGTCGTCGCGGACCTGAAGCAGCGTGGTCAGGGTCGCCTCCTCGCCGACCCTGAGCCGCCCGAGCGCGCCCGGCGTGCACGTCGCCTGGTAGCCGACCCCGCCCGCCTCGACGACGGCCGACTGGTGGCCGACCTCGAGCACCACGCCCCGGACCTGCGCGATCACTGTCCCTCCAACGGCTCGAACATGAAATAGAACACGTGTACGACTCCCAAAGTTAACACGTGGCGCGCCTGGCCGGCCGGCGCCGCGCCGCGCGCTCCGCCTCGAGCCAGGCCTTCTGGGCCGGCGTGGCGGTGCCGTCGTGGGCCGGGTCCATCGTGGCCGGCCGCCACGCGTGGCAAATGGCCTGCGCCAACGCGTCCGCCGCGTCCGGCGGGCCCGGCACCTCCGCCA
>JAISIU010000303.1 GCA_031261885.1 Bifidobacteriaceae bacterium | reverse complement strand
CCGAACACGGCCAGCGGCAGCGTCTTGCTGGGCCCCAGGTGGTTGGCCAGGCCCACCCACGTGATGACGGCGGCCGCGACGACGGCCCCCGCGACGAGCACGCCGAGTTTGATCTTGATCGAGCCGAACACGTCGAGCGGGCGCACGTCCGGCACACCGCGGGAATGGGGGGCGTGTGGCTCGTCTCTCATGGGCGGGATGGCTCGCTCACGCGGCGGGTTCGGCGGGCGAGGCGGCCGCCGAACCCCCGTCGACCGGCTCGAAGGCATAGCCGACGCCGTGGACCGTGCGGATCAGGTCGGCGCCGAGCTTGCGCCTGACGGCCTTGATGTGGGAGTCGACGGTGCGGGTGCCGGAGGCGTCGACCCAGTCCCACACCTGTTCCAGCAGCTTTTCGCGGGTCAGGACTGTGCGCGGGTTGCTCGCCAGGTAGACGAGGAGATCGAACTCCGTGGGCGTGAGGTGGACCTCGTCGGTGCCGCGCCAGACGCGGCGCTGGGCCTGGTCGATGACCACGTCCCCGGCCTGGATCGGCGCGGAGCCGGAGCCGTCCTGGGCCAGTTGCTTGGCCCGGTCGACGCGCCGGAGGAGCGCCTTGACGCGGGCCACGAGCTCACGCATCGAGAACGGCTTCGTCATGTAGTCGTCCGCGCCGACGCCGAGTCCGATCAGTTTGTCGGTCTCGTCGTCGCGGGCCGTCAGCATCAGCACGGGCACGGGACGGTCCTCCTGGATGCGGCGGCAGGCCTCAAGGCCGTCGATGCCGGGCAGCATGATGTCGAGCAGCACGAGGTCGGGGTGGGCGGCCTTGGCTTGGGCCACGGCGTCGAGGCCGTCACCGGAGACGATGGTGCGGGCGCCCTCCGCGCCCAGGCGTTTCGCGATCGCGGTGGCGATCGCGGGCTCGTCCTCGACGATGAGGATCAGCGTTTGGTGCAGCGGCGCCGCCGGGGTGCCGGGCGATGGGGCGGAACTTGTCATGTCGTCAAGCCTGCCACGGAAGTTCGCCCCGCGCGAAGCGTGGCGGCCGGGTCGCGCGGGCCTTCACGGAGGCGTCACCGACGTTTCACACGGCCGGCGTCGGGGCCGGCGATGGCGGCACGCGCCCGGTGCCGCCGCCGAGGCCGCCGCGGTCCTCGCGGATTTCTCCGACGAGCTCCTCGATGATGTCCTCGAGGAAGATGACGCCGCCCGAGGGGCCGGCCACCTGGGCCATGTGGCAGCGGCTCCGCTGCATGAGCGCGAGGACGTCCTCGACTTCCTCGGCGGCGCCGACGGTGCGCAGTTCCCTGAGCTGCGCCGGCCGGATCGGCCGGTCCCGCTCGGCGCCCTCCGCGTACAGCACGTCCATGACGTGGACGTAGCCCGTGAGGGATCCGGCGGGGTCGCGGACGGGGAAACGGGAGTAGCCGGTCTCGGCGACGGCCCTTTCCACATCGGCCGGGGTGACATCGAGCGGCAGCGTCACGAGCTGGTCGAGCGGCACGGCCAGCTGACCGGCCGTCAGGTCGGAGAACTCGATCGAGCCGGCCAGCAAGCCCTCCGGGTCGGCCAGCACGCCTTCGGCGCTCGACCGGGCCACGATCGAGGCGACCTCCGGCGCCGTGAAGGCGGCCGCCACGGCGTCGGCGGGTTTGAGACCGAGCGCGCGCACGCCGAGGCTGGCCACCCAGTTCAGGGCGCGGATCACGGGATGCAGCACGCGGGCGATCACGGCCAGCGGCGGCGTGAAGGCGAGGGCGGCCCGCTCGGGGGAAGCCATCGCGAGGTTCTTCGGCACCATTTCGCCGAGCACCACGTGGACATAGACGACGATGATGAGCGCCAGCAGCGCGGCCAGGGTGTGGGCGGCGGCCGTGCCGAAACCGGCCGCGCGGGCCGCCGGCATGACGAGGTGGGCGATGGCCGGTTCGGCCACCGCCCCGAGCGAAGTTGAGGCCACGGTGACGCCGAGCTGGGCGGCCGCCAACATGTCGGACACCCGCTCGAGGGCGTGGAACACGGTCCGGGCCCGCCGGGACCCGGCCTCGGCCAGCGGCTCCATCTGGGCCCGCCTGACGGACATGACCGAGAACTCCGCGCCGACGAAGAAAGCGTTGGCCGCGACGAGCAGGGCCGCGAGCAGCAGTGACCACCATGGGCTCATGGCCTGTCCGCCTCCTCGGCTGCCGCGCCGTCGGCCGGCGCGGGCGGTGAGACGCGCAGCGCCTCGACGCGGCGGCGGCGCACGGCCTCGACCCGCAGGCGGACGCCTCCCACGACGGCCTCGTCGCCGGCCCGGGGGATCCGCCCGATCGCGGCCATGACCGCGCCGCCCAGCGTCTCGTACAGGTGCGACTCGGGCACGCGCACGCCGGTCAGCTCCTCGAGCTCGTCGGGGCGCAGTCGGCCGCTGACCCGCCAGTCGCCGTCCGGCAGCGGCCGCGCGGCGGCGGTCCGCCCGTCGTGCTCGTCCGCCACCTCGCCGACGATCTCCTCTACCACGTCCTCGAGGGTGACGATCCCCGAGGTGCCGCCGTACTCGTCGACCACGACCGCCATCGGCGCCCCGGCGTCCCGCAGCGCCACCATGACCGGCCCCAACGGCGCGGTCTCGGGGACGGATGGCGCGGGCGTCATGATCGCGCCCACGCGGACGCGGCCGCGGCTCTCGTACGGCACGGCCACGGCGCGGCGCAACCGGAGCAGGCCGACGATGACGTCCTTCGAGCCGTCCGTGACCGGCAGGGTCGAGTGGCCGGAGTCGCGGGCGGCGCGCACCGCGTCCTCGATCGTGGCCTGGCGCGCCACCGTACGGACCGCCGTGCGGTCCGTCATCGCGTCGATCGCCGTGAGCTCGCGCAGGGACAGTGTGCCCATGAGGCGGCCGGCCAGGGGGCGGTCGAGCGTGCCGGCCTCGGCCGAGGTCTTGACGAGTGATTCGAGCTCCTTCGCGGAGCGGGCCCCGGACAGTTCCTCGGAGGGGGTCACGCCGAACGGCCGGAGCACGAGATTGGCCGAGCCGTTCAACACCCAGATGGCGGGCCGGACAGCGGTCGTGAAGGCGCGTTGGACGCCCGCCACTCTGGCGGCGGCCGCCAGCGGGTCGGCCAACGAGACGTTCTTCGGCACGAGCTCCCCGCCCACCATTGAGACGGCGTTGACGACGATGACGGCGGCGGCCGCCGCGATGCCCGTGGCCGCCGC
>JAISIU010000173.1 GCA_031261885.1 Bifidobacteriaceae bacterium | reverse complement strand
CGGCGCGCCCGGCGGTTTGTGACGGAGGTCCCACCCCTCCCAACCCCGCCGCGCCTACGGTTAACTTGGGTGAGATTGGGCTTGCCGCATGCTCTGCGTCCATCGCTGGACCCGGGGCGCGGCGAGCCCGTCGCCATGACTGGCCCTCGCCCCTGTGGGACCGATTGAGGCGGCGCCCCGCCGCCCAAACTTGACGGGAGTTGAACGTCATGAAGCGCAAGAAAGCGTGGCTGTTTGGGGGGCTGATGGCGCTCGCCGCCATGGCCCTCGCGGGCTGCTCTTCCAGTTCGGGAGGGGGTGAGACAACGGGCGGCACCTCCGAAGCCGACCTTCAGCTGTCCAGCACGTGGGCCAAGGTCCACGGCATCGCCGGCAACCACGTCTTGATGATCGGCTTCATCGTCTGCATCCTCGGCCTCGTCTTCGGCTTCATCACGTACACCAGGCTCAAGAAGCTGCCGGTCCACCAGTCCATGAAGGACATCTCCGAGCTGATCTACTCGACCTGCAAGACCTACCTGGCCCGCCAGATCCGCTTCCTGCTCGCCCTCTGGGTGATCATCGCGATCGTCATGGTCATCTACTTCAAGGCCGCGGCCGACAAACCGTGGGGCAACGTCGTCATCATCGTCGTCGCATCGCTGGTCGGCATGGCCGGCTCGGCCGCCGTGGCCGCGTTCGGCATGCGCATCAACACGTTCGCGAACTCGCGCACGGCCCACGCCGCCCTCAGGGGCAAGTCGTGGCCCGTCCACCAGATCCCGATGCAGTCCGGCATGTCGGTCGGCATGGTGCTGATCAGCCTCGAACTGCTCCTCATGCTCGTGATCCTCGTGCTGCTGCCCGGCGACGTCGCCGGCAACTGCTTCATCGGCTTCGCGATCGGCGAGTCGCTCGGCGCGGCCGCGCTGCGCATCGCCGGCGGCCTCTTCACGAAGATCGCCGACGTCGGCGCCGACCTCATGAAGATCGTCTTCAAGATCGACGAGGACGACCCGAGGAACCCCGGCACGATCGCGGACTGCACGGGCGACAACGCGGGCGACTCCGTCGGCCCCACCGCCGACGGCTTCGAGACCTACGGCGTCACGGGCGTCGCGCTCGTCACGTTCATCCTGCTGGCCGTCTCCACCCCCTCCCTCCAGTCGCTGCTGCTGGTCTGGGTGTTCACGGTCCGCGCGGTCATGCTCATCGCCTCCGCGATCTCCTACTTCATCAACGAGGCCGTCTGCAAGGCCCGCTACAAGGACGCGAAGGACCTCGACTTCGAGAAGCCGCTCACCACGCTCGTGTGGATCACCTCGATCCTCTCGATCGCGCTGACCTTCCTCACCACGTGGTGGGTGCTCGGCGAATACGGCCAGGGCGCCGAGGGCGTCCACGGCCTGTGGTGGAAGTGCGCGATCATCGTGTCCTGCGGCACGCTGGCCGGCGCGATCATCCCCGAGCTGGTCAAGGCCTTCACCTCGACCAAGGCCAAGCACGTCCAGGAGGTCGTCAAGTCCGCGCGTGAGGGCGGCGCCTCCCTGAACATCCTGTCCGGCCTCGTCTCCGGCAACTTCTCCGGTTACTGGCTCGGCATCGTCATCGCCGCCCTCATGGGCGTCTCCTACCTCGTCTCCAACTCGATCAACCCCGGCCACGGCGTCACGCTGATGACGGCCCCGGCGATCTTCGGCTTCGGCTTGGTCGCCTTCGGCTTCCTCGGCATGGGCCCGGTCACGATCGCGGTCGACTCCTACGGTCCGGTCACCGACAACGCCCAGTCCGTCTACGAGCTAAGCCAGATCGAGCAGATCAAGGACATTGACGAGGAGCTGAAGAACGACTTCGGCTTCGAGCCCGACTGGGACAACGCCAAGCAGATGCTCGAGGAGAACGACGGCGCCGGCAACACGTTCAAGGCCACGGCCAAGCCCGTGCTCATCGGCACGGCCGTGACGGGCGCCACGACGATGATCTTCTCGATCATCATGATGCTGACCAACGGCATGACCACGAACATGGACAAGCTCGCGATCACGCACCCGCCGTTCCTGCTCGGCCTCATCCTCGGTGGCGCCGTCATCTACTGGTTCACGGGCGCCTCGATGCAGGCCGTCACGACCGGCTCCTACCGCGCCGTCGAGTTCATCAAGACGCACATCCACCTCGACAAGAGCGGGACGCGCGCCTCTGAGGCCGATTCCCGCTCCGTCGTCGGGATCTGCACCAAGTACGCCCAGGAAGGCATGATCCAGATCTTCCTCGCGATCTTCTTCGCGGCGCTCGCGTTCTCGTTCGCGGACCCGTATCTGTTCATCGGCTACCTCATCTCGATCGCCGTGTTCGGCCTGTTCCAGGCCATCTTCATGGCGAACGCGGGTGGCGCCTGGGACAACGCCAAGAAGATCGTCGAGGTGGACCTCCACGAGAAGGGCACGGACCTGCACGACGCGACGATCGTCGGCGACACCGTGGGCGACCCGTTCAAGGACACCTCGTCCGTCGCGATGAACCCGGTCATCAAGTTCACGACCCTGTTCGGCCTGCTGGCCGTCGAGCTCGCGGTCACGATCACGAACCACACCCTCGTCGAGATCCTCGCGGCTGTGTTCTTCCTGATCTCCGCGGTGTTCGTGTGGCGTTCCTTCTACTCGATGCGCATCGGCGCCTCCGCCGACGCCGTCAAGGCGAAGGAGCCGGCCAAGGCCGCGAAGTAATTCGCTTGAGTCCCGCCTGAGTCACGGCACGATCGGGGCGGTCCGGCTTTCCCTTCGGGGGAGGGCGGGCCGCCCCGATTCGTTCATCTGCCCAACGCGTGGCGTAGAAATACCCAAGGTCACGTGAACCGCTGCCTGGGACCTTGCAGCGCTTGATTCACCCTGGGCATAATGAAGCTACGCGGTGGTTCCTCCATTACCGCCGCGCCGCCGTCCGGCTGGGGGGTTGGGCGGCATCCTCCCGCTTCTAATCGGGACCAAGGAAGGGGCACGTGCTCGGGGCATGTGCCCCTTCCGTTTGCCCCTCGGCCGGGGACGCACCGAAAAAGCAGGTGGCGGGCCCGGAGAAACCGGACCCGCCACCTTCAAGGTTTTGAGCGCACCACCGCGGTGCGCCCCTTCGAGGCTTTACCCGCCGAGCTGGGACTCGGCCTGCTGGGCGGCTTGAAGCGCCTGGCTCAGCCGGGTCTGGGCGTCGCCGTAGGCGGCCCAATCACCGGAGATCCGGGCGTTGTTCGAATCCTGCATCGCCTGATTGGCCTGCTGCAGCGCCTGGCTCAACTGCTCCGCCGGAGTGCTGGCCGAGGTCGTCGCGCTCGGCGTGCCGGAGGCCCCGCCGGACTGCGTGGGCGCCGGACTCGCCGTCGCCTGCCCCGGCAGCGCGCTTGAAGCGGAAGGTGACGCCGACGCCGACGCTGTGGCCGCCATCGTCGGCGCAGCGGACGCACTGCTCCCGGGCGACTCGCTGGGCGCGGGAGTCGGTGTGACGTCCCCGCTGCCCGCCGTCGGTCTCTCCGCATCGCCGGCGGCCGCGCCGGAATCCCCGTTGAAGACCGAGTCGAGCGCCTCGTTCAGCGTGTCGGCGAACCCGACCTTCTCACCGAAGGCGACGAGTACCTTCTGGAGCGACGGGAACTGCGTGCCGGACGAAGCCTGCACGTAGACGGGCTCAACGTACAGCAGGCCGCCGCCCACGGGCAGCGTCAACAGGTTGCCGTTGATGACATCCG
>JAISIU010000268.1 GCA_031261885.1 Bifidobacteriaceae bacterium | reverse complement strand
GTGCCGTTCGGCTGGTTCGCGTTCCGCTACCTCCAGCGCCGCGACGTGGTCTGAGGCCGCCCGTCACCGGCCCTGGGGCCGTGCGGCCCCCGGCCCGGGCTGATTTGCTGGCCCGATTGGTCGCATATCGCGCCCAGGTGTGACCACCCGGGCCGGGAAGCTCGTCTTGAAGGGTGGGCGATGACGGGTGGGTCGGTCAGTTCGATCCGGTGGGAGCCAGGACCAGGACGGGCGTGTAACTGTCGGTGGTGGTGCCGTCGCCCAGCTGACCGCACATGTTCCAGCCCCAGGCGTAGACCTGGCCGTTAGTGTCCAGCGCGTACGTCGAAGCAACGTTGGCCGTGATTTGGGTGATGCCTGTCAGGCCTGGGATTAGTTGGGGTGTGTAGTTGTCGGTGGTGGTGCCGTCGCCCAGCTGGCCGAAGTCGTTGATGCCCCAGGCGTAGACCTGGCCGTCTTTGTTTAGCGCGTACGCTGCCTCGTACCCGGCGGTGATTTGGGTGATGTCGGTCAGGCCCGGGACCTGTTCGGGTGTGTGATGGTCGGTGGTGGTGCCGTCGCCGAGCTCGCCGGTGCCGTTCCAGCCCCAGGCGTAGACCTGGCCGTCTTTGTTTAGCGCGAACACTGCCCCGCCCCCGGCGGCGGTGATTTGGGTGATGTCGGTCAGGCCCGGGATCAGTTCGGGCGTGTCACGTTCGTTCCTGGTGCCGTCCCCCAGCTCGCCGTAGCCGTTAAGGCCCCAGGCGTAGACCTGGCCGTTGGTGTTCAGTGCGTACGCCGACTGGTCCCCGGCGGTGATTTGGGTGATGCCCGTCAGCGGCGAACCGGAGGGGCTGGGCTCCGGGCTGGTGCCGCCCGTTGGCTCGGTGACCGGCGGGGTGGTTGGAGAGGCGCTCGGTGTGCTGGGCGTGGGGCAGCCGGCGGCGGCCAGCGTGCCGGACTTGTCCACGAGCGTCTTGCTCGCGATGGTCTTGGACCAATCGCCGAGGCTGATCCCGAACACGCTGGCGCTGACACCGACCTTGGCGTCCAAGCCGACCTTGCCCTCGTATTTGATGCCGCAGGCGTCCGAGCCGGCGGTGATCGTGGCGCCGGCGGTGGCGCCGGCCTCCGCGTACGGGCCAGCCACGTCCGCGATCTTGGCCGCGAACTTCAGCCCGGCCGACGCGTTCGCGCCGACCGAGGCGTTGGCGGACGGAGCTCCGACATCGAGGCTGGCGTACGGGTTCCAGATCGGGTTCCAGCCCCCGTTCTCGTAATCCACGCCGACATCGATCCCGGCCGTCGCGTCACTGGTCTCGCTGACCTTGGCCTTGGCATCGACACCGATCGACGCAGTTGGGTCCAGGCTCAGGTTGACCGGCACCACCCCGATAGGGAACGAGCCAATCCTGATCTCGCCGAGATCCTTCTTCAACGTCTTGCTGATCTGCGCGTTCAACTCTGTGTCCAACGTCAGCCCGGCAGAGCCAGAGAACTCCAACTTGAAGTTCGTGAGCTTCGCCTTCCACACCTGAATGTTGGGCCAGGCGATCTTGATGTAGCCCGAAAGTCCGGCGGACAAGTCGATTGACAGCCGGCTCGAACCCGCGCTTCCCAACGGCAACGTGAACAGCGGGATCGATGGGTTGAACTTGATGCCTGGGTTGGCCGTGATGTCCTTCAGGCTCCGTGAGTTACCAGCTCCAGTCCCGCCGCCCGTCACGCCCTGCGCCACGATGGTCTTCCCGTCGCCGCTCGTAACCTTGCCGTCCTTGATCGTGATGTCGGCCTGGAGGATCACGTCCTCGAGCGTGGCGTTCGTCGTGGCCACGACGGTCTGACCGCCCTGGACCTGGACGCTCACCACCCGCCGCATGAACCCGTCCGGGTACGCGGCCGTCCCGCTCGAGACGAGAATCTGGCCCGGCGTCAACAGCGGCGTGCCATTGAACACCACCTGGTTGTTCGTGACGGAGGCGACCTGCGCGTTCTGCGCGGGTGTCAACGCGTCCACCTCGGGGCTCACCACCGTGCTGCCCGCCACCGGCGCCGTCACAGTTGCCGTCCGGGCCGCCTGGCTGACCCGGCCCGCGTTGTCGGTGGCCGTGGCCGTCACCTGATCCGTGCCCGGCGGCAGCACCGTGGCCAGTCGCCACGTGGCCGGATATTTAGTCGTGTCGAGCGTGGCCGTGCCGAGCTCCGTGGCGCCGGCCTTCACGTTCACCACGTCCACGCCCGAGCCGGGATCGGCCACCGTGCCCGTCAAACCCACCTGCGGCGTGGTGCCCAACTGAATGGACCCGCCACCCGGCAGCACCGAGAGCGTCAGCTTCGGCGCGGCCTTGTCCGCCTTCTTCTTGACCGCGGCGCGCCGCCAACCCCGCCCCGCGACCCTACGCGACCCGGTCCCCTTCGGAACCGCCAACCACACCGTGCCCTTGGCGCCGACCTTCCCAACCAGCAGCGCGGACGCGCGCGCCTTGGCCGCGACCCTGGCCCCGGCCGCCGACTTCCTGACCGCCCCGGCCTTGCTCGACGCGGCCCTGGCCAGCCCGGCCTTGGCCCCCGTCTTCCCCGACACGCGGACCAGCACGGACTTGGCCTTGGACGGCACGGCCCCACCCGTCACCTTCACGCTCACGATCTTGGCCCCGGCCTTCGCGCCCGCGGCCTTGGCCTTCACACCCTTGGCGGCCACATCCACGAGGCCGCCCGCCTCCGTCGAGACGCTCGACGTCGAAGCCGCCTCCGGCACCCAGCCCGTCACGACCATACGGAGCCGGGACAGCTTGACGCTCGGCCGGTAGGCGATGCGCCCCTCCTGGTCGAGCGGCGCCAACACCAGACTCGTCGCCCACTGATGTTTCACCACCGTGGCGGCTGCCGCCTTGGAGGCCCCGCCATCGGACTTCCGGAACGCCACCGACCCGGCCGCGCCGCCCAGCGTCTGCACGTCCAACCACACCGCGCGCACCCCCGTGGACGGCACGCCCGCCGTGCCCGCCACCGGCACGTTGGTCGTGTGGCCCTTGCCCGCGAGCGTGCCACCCAGACCACTGACCGAATCGGCGACCGTGCCCGCGGCCAGCACACCCGTGCCGCCCGGGCCCGGCGTCTGGTCCGCCGCCCCGCTCACGGTCCCGGCCAGCGACAACTGCACCGTGGCCTTCTTAGAAACGGTCGCGGTCAGTTTCTTCGCCGCCGATGCCGTCACGAACACCTGGGTGGAGCTCGCACCCTTCGGGAACGCCACCTGGGCCGGCCCCGACGCCGTCCCGGCCGTCCGCAGCTGCAGCGTGCCCGCACGCTTCGCGCGCGTGACGTTGACCTGCAACAGCAGCTGCCGCCGCTTGGCGGAAATGCCCTTGAGCTTCACGGCCTTGGCCTTCCCGGCCTTCAGCGCCTTGCCCGTGGCGCCACCCCAGACGACTTTGCCCGAGGCCGCCGCCAGCACACCCTGGCCGGCCGTGGCCGACAGCGCCGGCGCGGTCTCGGCCAGGGTCTCGGCTTTCGGCGCGGCTTGGGCCACGACGCCCGGGGCCGG
Source organism: Bifidobacteriaceae bacterium (assembly GCA_031261885.1). Classification (GTDB taxonomy): domain Bacteria; phylum Actinomycetota; class Actinomycetes; order Actinomycetales; family WQXJ01; genus JAISIU01. Next base: position 2,297 of record JAISIU010000268.1, on the reverse strand, counting down.
TGTGGGACTCGGTGTCCCGGAACTCGGCGCGGCCGCCACGGCCACGCCGGTCACCGCCATCGCGGCGGCTACGGCAAGAGGAACAAGACGGGACGAACGCCGTGGGGACATCGGTACTCCAAACGCTGGGGGCGGTCAGCGGCCCTGACCGGCTCCCACGTTAGTCCGCGCGGACCGCCCACGGTGAGGACCGCCATCGTCCACTGACTCGCCTGACCCAGCTATGCGGCATCGTCCGCTGAACCACCCGGCCCCAACCAAACTTGGTGGAGCCTGGGGTCACGTTGCGGGCGCGGATGCGACCTGAGGCTCTGCGAAGTATCCCTGCGGTCCGGTGCATCACCAATCTACGGCGTCAAGGTCACTAATCTACGGTTTTAGTATCACCAATCTGCGGTTTAAGCCTGTGAACTCGTGTTATGGTGGATTCGTGGGCGAACTATTTGAGCGGTATATGCTCCCCAAAGCGCGGCGCATGTTGGAGGCGACTCCCGTCGTTGTCATCGAGGGCGCCCGCCAGGTCGGCAAGTCGACGTTCGCGGGCATGCTGTTGGACGGGAGGCCGCACGTCTCCCTGACGCTGGACGATGAAGGCACCAGGACACTGCTGCGGGAGGACCCGGTCGGCCTACTCGGCCAATACGCCGGCCAAACCGTGCTGATCGACGAGGCGCAGCGCGAGCCGGACGCGCTCATCGACGTCAAAGCGGCTGTGGACAAGGACCGGCGGCCCGGTCGGTTCGTGTTGACGGGCTCATCGGATCTGCTACGGCTGCCGCGCAGCCCGGAGTCCCTGGCGGGCCGGTCCATGGTGGTGTCACTGCGGGGGCTCAGCCAGGGGGAATTGCGGGGGCAGCGCGAGGACTTCGCCAGCTGGCTCCTGGCACAACAAGACACCAAGCCGGAACGCTTTGGCACCACGTGGACCCGGCAGGAGTACGTCACTGAGATCACGCTTGGCGGTTATCCCGAGCTCCGCGCCCTCGCACCGGACCTCCGCCGTGACTGGGTCCGCGCCTATATCGCCGCGCTGCTCAGGCGCGACGCCCGCGACATTAGGAAGAGGATTGATCCGGTGCGTCTGCGGGCTGTCCTGCGGCTTCTGGCCGCGGCCCCGGCGGGAGAGCTGGTCAAGGGCCGGATCGCGCAAGCTGCGGGCCTGTCCGCCAGCACGGTGAACGGTTACTTCGACACACTCGCCACAATGTTCCTCACCATCGACGTCCCACCGTGGACCAGGAACCTGACGCGCCGCGAGACCGGGCGGCACAAAGTGTCCGTCGCGGACACCGGGGTCAACGCTTACGTCGCCGGCCTCGCGGCCGCCAAGCTCGCCACCGTCGGGGCAGGCCAGGACCTCGGCCCCCTGACCGAGGCGTTCGTAACGAGTGAGCTGCTCAAACAGTCGGGCTGGACCGCCAACCCCTTCGACATGTATCACTGGCGCGACGCCGACGGCCTGGAAGTGGACCTCGTACTGGAGCTCGAGGACGGCCGCGCCATCCTCCTGGAGGTCAAAACCGCCCAGGCCTACCGGCCCGCCCAGGCCACCAGTCTGCGCCGCGTGGCGGCAGCGCTCGGCGACCGCTTCGCCGCCGGCGCCGTCCTCGGCATGGGCTCTCACGGCCTGCGCATCGGGGACCGCATGTATTACCTCCCCATCGCCGCGCTCTGGGACCATGCGGACCGCCCGCAGTGAGGACCGGCATCGGGCGCTGAACCGCCCAACCCGGCCGCCCGGCATCGTGCGCTGACCCACCCGGCCCCAACCGAACTTGGCGGCCCGATTGGTCGCGTATCGCGCCCAGATGTGACCACCCGGGCCGGGAAGCTCGCCTGCGGGTGGAACCCGGCCCGTGCGGATCCGTGAAAATGGGTTTGGCGCAGCGACCTGCTGGGCGGAATTATGAAAATAGGTTTGGTTTATTTGGCTGGTCCTCGGGCCGCGTCGGGTCTGGTGGCTGGTCCCGTCGGCAAAACCGGGCATCGGTCGTGAGAGGAACCGCGTGAGGGGCGCTAGTCGCGTCGGAGCGAGACTGCGCTAGGCGCGCCACTGAATACGTACAGGTCGCCGAGACCGCTCGACATCGTTCACCTGGCTCAACCGAACTTGGTGGAGCCTGGGGTCACATTGCGGGCGCGGATGTGACCTGAGGCTCTGCCAAGTTCAGGTGAGCGGGGCGGGGCGCGCGCGGGGCGGCGGGTCGGTAGGCTCGGGTTATGCGGCGCGCCGCCGGTGGAGCGCCGCGGTCCATCGACAAGGGGCGAATGATGGCGTACAGGCCTCGGCTGTTCGA
>JAISIU010000046.1 GCA_031261885.1 Bifidobacteriaceae bacterium | reverse complement strand
TCAGCGCTGGGGCTTGACCAGGGGGAACAGGATGGTCTCGCGGATGCCCAGGCCCGTCAGGGCCATGAGCAGCCGGTCCAGGCCCATGCCCATGCCGCCCGTGGGCGGCATGCCGTACTCCATGGCCTGAAGGAAGTCCTCGTCCTGCGGCATGGCCTCCTCGTCGCCCGCGGCCGCGAGCTTGGCCTGCGCCTCGAACCGCTGCCGCTGGATCACCGGATCCGTCAGCTCCGAATAGCCCGTGGCCAGCTCGAAGCCGCGCACGTACAGGTCCCACTTCTCGACCAGGCCGGGGGTCTCGCGGTGGCCGCGGGTCAGCGGCGAAGTGTCCTCGGGGAAGTCGCACACGAACGTCGGGGCCACGAGGTGGCGGCCCACCAGGTGCTCCCACAGCTCCTCGGCCAGCTTGCCGGGCAGCAGGCTCGGCCCGTCGTCGCCCAGACCGTTCGCCTCGTACAGCTTCTCCAGCACCTCGCGCGGCGTCTGGACCGTGATCTCCTGGCCCACGGCCTCCGAGAGCGAGTCGTAGAGCCGCAGCCGGGCCCACTCCCCACCGAGGTCATACTCGGTGCCGTCCGCCAACGTCACGAGCGTCCCGCCAAGCGCGTCCCGGGCGGCCTGCTGGATGATCTCCCTGGTCAGAGCCCCGATCGACGTGTAGTCGCCATAGGCCATGTAGGCCTCCATCATGGAGAACTCCGGGCTGTGCGTGGAGTCCGCGCCCTCGTTGCGGAACACGCGGTTGATCTCGAAGATCCGCTCCATGCCGCCAACGGCCGCCCGCTTCAGGAACAGCTCCGGCGCGATCCGGAGGTACAGGTCCATGTCGAACGCGTTCATGTGCGTGGAGAACGGCCGGGCGGCGGCCCCGCCGTGCACGGTCTGCAGCATGGGCGTCTCGATCTCCGAGAAGCCGCGTCCCGCCATCGTGGCGCGGATCGACTTGACGACATCGACACGCGTCTTGGCGATCTGCCGCGCCGCCGGCCTGACGATCAGGTCCACGGACCGGTTGCGGACCCGCGCCTCCTCGCTCATGTCCGAGTGCAGCACAGGCAGCGGCCGCAGCGCCTTCGTGGCGATGGCCCACGAGTCCGCGAACACGGACAGCTCGCCGCGTTTGGACGCGATGACCCGGCCGTGCACAAACAGGTGGTCGCCCAGGTCAACCATCGCCTTGAAGTCGGCCAGTGACTCGGCGCCCACTTCTTTGGCGGACAGCATGGCCTGCAGCCGCTCGCCGGAGCCGGCCTGCAGCGCGGCGAAGCACAGCTTGCCGGTGTTGCGCAGGTAGACCACGCGGCCGGCCACGCCGACCATGTCCTCGGTCTCCTGGCCGGCTGCCAGGTCCTGGTGTTCGGCCCTGACCTGGGCGATAGTCGTGGTGACGGGCACCGCCACGGGATAGGGCGGGACACCCTTGGCCAACATGGCGGCGCGCTTGGCCATGCGCACGCGCGTCTGCTCGGGAACGGACAGGTCTTCTTCAGCCGCGGCAGCGGCAACCGGCTCGGGACTCACGGGCTCCAAGCCTACCGTTATGCGAGCGTCAGCTCCGCGTTGTCGATCAGCCGGGTAGAGCCGACACGCAGCGCGCCGATCAGCAACGCCCGCCCGGCCGCGGCCGCGTCGAGCGGCACGAACGACTCCGGGTCCACGACGGACATGTAGTCGAGCGACATGCCCGGCTCCATGGGGCCGAGCGCGGCACGGGCCTGCGCCTCCACCTCGACCGAGCCGGCGCCGGCCTGGGCCGCCGCCTTCCCGGCCTCGATCGCGTGCGGCAGAGCCAGCGCCTGCGCCCGCTGCTTCTCGCTCAGGTACCGGTTGCGGCTCGACATCGCCAGCCCGTCCGCCTCGCGGCGGATCGGCACCGGCACGATCTCCACACCGAGATCCAGGTCCTTGACCATGCGCTGGACGAGCGCCAACTGCTGGGCGTCCTTGCGCCCGAACAGCGCGATGTCCGGCCTGGTCCGGGCCAGCAGTTTCGCGATGACGGTCAACGCCCCGGCGAAATGGCCGGGCCGGATCGCACCCTCGAAGACGCGTCCCATCGGCCCCGGGTCGATCCGGACCTGGGCGTCGCCATCCGGGTAGACGTCGCTGACGGTCGGCGCGTAAACGGCCGCGACGCGGAACGGCGCGAGCGCCGCCAGGTCCCGGGCCAGGTCGCGCGGGTAGGCGTCGAAGTCCTCGGCCGGGCCGAACTGCAGCGGGTTGACGAAGATCGTGACGATCACCTGCCCGGCCCGGCGCACGGCCTCGCGCACCAGGTCGAGGTGGCCCTCGTGGAGCGCTCCCATGGTCATCACGACCGCGCGGCGCGGCGCGGAAGGTGCGTCATCGGACGCTTTCACCGTGCCCGATGCCGGACCGCCGGCCCAAGCGTTCGGCTCACCGACGATGGCGGCCAGTTCCGCGGCGCTGCGCGCGACGGGTGGCAGCGGCGCGCCCGGCGCGGCTCCCAGGTGAGTTCGGTCCACGGCCATCAACATTCCCCTCTCTGTCCGGTCAGGTCTTCCGTCTCCGGGGCTGGCCCGGAAACGTCCCCGGCCGGTCCGTCATCGGCCGGCGGCAGCTGGCACCAGTGTTCGGCGGCCAAGCCGGCCACGCCCAACATTATGGCCGCCGCCGCACTCGCGGCGTCCTGCCAAACCCGGCCGTGCGAGGCCGGGGAGATCCATTCGGTCGCGGCGGCCCAACCCAGAACCGCGTACCAGCCGCCCAGCAACGGCCCGGCCAGCGCGCACGCCTTCGCCACGAGCACGAGCCGGGCGGCCCGGAGCGGGTTGACCCGGGGCACGCGGCCGCGCACGTACCGCCGCACCCGGAACCCGGCCACCGCGAGCGCGACCGCTCCCAGGGCGAGCAACAGCGCGACGGCCCACGGCGCCGTGAGGCGGCGCACGGCATCGGACCCGGCCAGACCCCATACGAGTCGGCCCACCGCGACGCCGGCCAACAGCGCGATGACGGGCGCCCACCAGGGAGTCGGTTTGTTCACGGGTCGGGCCTAAAGGTTCAGGCGCGGTCGCGCCACGGCAGCTCGTCCGGGGTGGGCGGCTTCGGCAGGGCGCCGCTGATCGCGACCGGCAGCGTCATCCAGTCGAGCGCCAACCAGCGCACGCCGTCGCGGTCCGGGGCGCGCTCCGCGAGCGCCTGGACGCTGCCGCCGTCGAGGCCGGGCAGGAAGGCGTCGGGGCTGAGCGTGGCCCACGGCAGCAGCACGAAGGCGCGTTCGTGGGCGCGCGGGTGCGGGATCTCCAGCTCGTCGTCGCCGGCCAGCAGCGTGTCGTAGGCGACGATGTCGATGTCGAGGGTGCGCGGGCCCCAATGTTCGGTGCGGGTGCGGCCGTGCTGCTCCTCGATGCCGGCGACGGTGTCGAGCAGGGAGCGGGGCGAGAGCGTGGTGCGGATCGCGACGACGGCGTTGAAGAAGTCCGGCTGGTCCGTGTTGCCGACGGGCTTCGTCCTGGCCAGCGGCGAGACGCCGATCACTTCGATGCCCGGGACGGAGCTGAGGTCCGTGACGGCGTCCCTCAGCGTGCCGAGCGCGTCGCCGAGGTTGGCGCCGAGGCCGAGGATCGCGTCGGCCGGCCAGCGCGGCGGCGTGTCGAGGTCGACGGCCGGGGACAGGGCCGGATCCGCCATCTCGTCGAGCGTGGCGGGCGCGGCCTGGTCCTCGAAGACGAGCCGCTCGTCCGGCAGCTGGGCCTCGGCCTCGGCCTGGGCCTTGACCTCGGCGATGGCGCGGCGGGTCACGGCCTGGCCGGCGTCGCGCAACGCCTGAATGATGGCGCCCGTGCTGGCCGGAATCTCGGAAGCGGAACCGGGGGCGGCGGCATCGGACACCGGCGATGCCGGCCCACCCGTGATGCCGGCGAGGGTCGCCTGGGTGAGGGGGAACCCGACGGCGCCGGCCTGGAGGTTGAAGCGGCGGATGCGCACCGCGACGTCCGTGACGGGCACCGGCATGGGCGCTTCGGGCTTGTGGATCTGGACGTCGGCGCAGACCACGCGGCCGAGGGCCAAGACCTGATCCGCGATGCGCTGCGCGAGCGTTTCGAGGAGGAAGACGGGTTCGCCGCCGATGACGTCCGCGACGAGGGCGGCGACCTCCGCGTAGGAGACGGTATCCGCGAGCTGGTCGGTCTGGGCGGCGCGCGTGGTGTCGAGGTGCAGGCAGACGTCGACCGTGAAGGTTTGCCCCTGGGCCCGTTCGGCCGCGAGCACGCCGTGGTGCCCGCGGGCGGAGATGCCGGTGACCTCGATGCGGTCGTAAGGCTCCCCAGCCGGATTAAGGACCCAGTCCATAAGGCAATTTTGGCGTAAAGCACCTGCCAGGTAGGGGAGGCCGCTCCCCCGGCGCGCCTCCGGGTCGGCCCCGCCCGGCCCTGGGCCGCGCGCGCGGCCGAATCGCGCCAAAATCGCGCCACTTTGCGCGCCACGGGGAGCGACATGCGGAGCGCCCCCGCCACCTTGGCGGTGGCGGGGGCGCTCCCTCGGGGTGGCGGGTTGGTCTAGCTGGTCACCGCTGGGTGATCTTGATGATCCGCGAGCCGCCCTGCGCCAGGCGGATCACGATGTAGCCCGCACGGCTGCCGCCCGGATTGGCCGCGACCGTCATGGTGACCGTCTGGCCGGCACCGCCCTGGGCCGGGCTCACCGTGATCCAACGGACGTTCGCCTTGACCGACGAGGCGGCGGCCGGGAGCAAGCAGCTGAGCGTCCGCCCCGAATCGTTCAGGTAGTGCAGGCCCGCGGCGCACGTACCGAAC
>JAISIU010000137.1 GCA_031261885.1 Bifidobacteriaceae bacterium | reverse complement strand
ATGGAAGTCGGTGGTGACGGTGACGGCGGGCCGGTCCGTCGCGGTCGAGCCGAGCAGGCCGGTCGACGGCGTGGCGGGATCGGCGTCGAGCGCGAGCCCGAGCGCCGGCCGGGACCGGTCCCACAGGGACGCGAGTGTGACGCGCGGGGCGGCGGCGGCCTTGCCGGCGGCGGCCAGGGCCGCGCCGAGCCGCTGGTCCAGTGCCGTGAGCCGCGCGCCGCCGGCTGCACCGCCGCGGAGGCCGCCGGCGTCGACGACCACGATGACGGCCGACCCCTCCAACGCGCGTGTGACCTGGGCGGCCAGGCCGGCGGCCGTCGACGCGGCCGCCTCCCACGCGCCCTGGACGTGCCCGGCCGAATCGGCCAGCGCGATGGCCGCGCCCGGGCCGATCCCGACGGCGAACGGCGCGCCCGTGCCCGCCGCGTGCGCTGTGTCATAGGCCGCGATCAGGTCGCCCAGCTGGCCGAGCGGCGGGTCGTAGCCGCTGGCGCTGGCCAGCTTCCGGTAGGCCTGCCAGCCCGGGACGGTCCCATCCACCGGGGCCGCGAGCGTAGCGCAATCGGTCGGCACGTCGAGGTCCGCGGCGCCCTTCGTGGCGGCGTCGGCGGCCCGTCCGCCGGAGCTGACGGCCAACCAGCCGTCCACCGGGCAGGCCCCGGCCCGGACCGACCGCGTGATGACCGCGCCCAGGCTGGTCGAAGCCTGGCCCGCGGCCCGCCACAGCGCTGGCGTGGCCGTCTCGGAGACGTCATCCCAGCCGATCCCGCCGGTCCCAATCAGCACGGTGCGCCGCTGCCCGGCCGGCGACGCCGCGTCATCGGCGGCTTCACGCGCGGCGGGCGCAGCGCTGACGACCCGAGAGCCGGCGTCGGCGGTCGGCGCGCCGCTGGCGGCGCGCGTGCCTGCCCAGGCGGCGCCAGCCGCGCCCGCCGCGAGCGCGACGGCCACCAGGACGCCTGCCGCGCCCGCCGCGAGCCGCCGCGCCAAACCCATGCTCCCGAGCCTACTGGGAGGCCCGGTCCCGCCGCGTGAACGTTCCGCACATCTCACGCACCCGGCCCGGCGCGCGGCGGCAGCGGCCACTAAGGTGAGAAGCGCTGCGCCGCGCCCAGGCCGGCGGGCTCACGCGGCAACTGCCCAACCCAACCGAGCGGCGCCACCGCGCCGCGCCCCCGGAAGTGATCGCCCCATGCCCCGCCCGTTCCGTTTCACCCTGCCGCTCGTCTCCGCGCTCGCGGCCCTTGGCCTGGCCGCCGGCCTCGCCGCCGGCGCCGCACCGGCCCTGGCCGCGCCGACCGCCAAGACTCCCGCCGCCATCCCGCCGCCCGTCACGACCGCCTTCGTGACGGTTCCGGCATCGGCCACCTGGAACGTGACCGTGAAACTCACCAGGCCCACCGCGATCCTCGACCCGGCCCGTACACCGGACCCGCACGCTTACGAGTTCAACGTCAAAGCTGGCACCACCGACTCCATCTCCACCTTCGAGCTGATCCAAGCCGGGGCGTACGTGGTCGAGGCGAGCTACAGTCAGCCGGGCACGGGCCGGGCCGTCTACGAGGACGTGACGGTGATCGCGGTCAAGGCGGGCGGTTCCCTCACGCTGCCGATCACCCCCCGGCGGGCGATCAGCGCCCCACCCGCGGGCGTCGACCCGCTGGCACCCGTCGTCGCGGCCACGCCGACGGGACGGGCCCGCGTCGGCTACACCCTGAGCTACAACGCGACCATGAGCCCGGCCGCCATCGCCCTCGGCGACACCGTCGAGACGTACTGGGCCAGCGACACGGCCGCGCTGGGCACGGGCCCATCCCACCAGTTCGCCCAGGCCGAGGCGAACCGCGTGGAGACACAGTTGACCGTCGTCGACACCCCGTACGGCCATTACATTCTCGGCTCGCGGTTCCGCGTGTGGCCGAAGAAGATCACGCTCAAGGACACGGCCGGCATGTTGAAGCCGTCCGTCACGAATTTCAGCGGCCCCGAGGACGGGCCGGGCCTCCAGACGAGCATCACCTGGTACCGCTCCGGCAAGGCGGTCTCGACGCGCTCCACGCCGTTGACGCGGCACGTCACGAAGAGCCTGATCGGCAAGAAGGTCCGTGCCGTGATCACGGTTCGTGGCTCGGCCACGAACCCGACCACGAAGTTCAAGACCAAGGCCATCACGGTCAAGAAGCTGTACCCGAGCCTGACCGCCTGGTACGCGTCCTTCCGCGATGGCTACCGCGACTCGAGGAAGGTGGTGATCGGCCTCGGCGACTGCAACCGTGTGCGGCTGAGCGGCATGGTCATGATCAAGTGGGGCGCGTACGGCACGACCACGTACCGCATTCCCGGGAAACTCGCCCTGCCCGACTACGCCGACACGATGACCGTGCGGGCCCCGGCCAAGTTCTTCAATTACTACTCCGGCCTGTACAACGGCCGCATCACGATCACGTACAAGAGGGCCAAGGTCTCGAAGTACGTCGTGACCACGCGGACCGTGACACGCACGCTGCGGAACTCGCGCCCCTAGGCGTGAGGCCGCGAGGCGATAGGCTCGGGGGGTCCCTCGCCAGATCAGTAAAGGAGCCAGTCTGATGCCCGCCGCCCGGTCGCACCGTCCCCGCTACGCCTACCTTGGGCCCGAGGGCACGTTTACCGAGCAGGCGCTGCTCCAGGTCGCCGACCGGGACGCGGCCGAGTTCCTGCCGCAGCTGGATGTCGTCTCCGCGATCGAGGCAGTGCGCGGCGGGTCGGCCGACTACGCCGTCGTCGCGATCGAGAACTCCGTCGAGGGCGGTGTCACGGCCGTGCTCGACACCCTCGCCACGGGTTCGCCGCTCGTGATCCAGCGCGAGAT
>JAISIU010000249.1 GCA_031261885.1 Bifidobacteriaceae bacterium | reverse complement strand
GCCGGCGGCGTCACGGCACGTGTCACGACGGGCGACCTCCGGGTCGCGTCCACGAGCGGCAACGTCGAGCTGCGCGTCGGCACCGGCACGGTGCGCGTCGGGTCCGCCGGCGCCGGGGTGTTGCACGTGACCTGCGGTTACGGCCCGATCGAGGTGGGCGTGCCCGCGGGCACCGCCACCTTCGTGGACGCCGGCTCCCGCCACGGCCGCGTGCTGAACCAGCTCACGGCCGCCGAGGCCCCGGCCGGCGACGCCCCCCACGCCGAGATCCACGCCAGCACGCGGTTCGGCGACATCACCCTCTACCGCGCCTGAGCCGGACGCGCGGTCACGCCGCGTGCAATCAGACGGCCGGCGCGAAAACCGCCGCGGGACGCAAGCGACCCGCGCGGCGCGGGTCCGGGACGAGGATCGCGACGAGCGTGCCGTCCCGGCCCAGCGCGGCGATCGCGGCCCGGCCCGGTTTCGCTTCCCGGGCCGCCGGATCGGCGGACGATGCCGGAACGGCGGCGGGCGGGGCCGTCACCTGCGGCGTGGCTTGGCGGGGCGGGGAGGCCGATGCCGGAACGGCGGCGGGCGTGGCCGTCGCCTGCGGCGTGGCTGGCCGGGGCGGGGCGGCCGATGCCGGCGCGAACCCGGGCGGGAACGCCAGGCGGGTGGGCACGAACGGGATGGGGCGGCCGTGCGCGACGTCGCCCGCCTCGGCGGGGTCGAGTTCCAGCACGGGGAACAGGCGGCGTGCCGCCGCGCCCATGTCCCAGAGCCGGAACGATTCGGCCAGCTGTTCGAGCGTCAGCGCCTCGGAGACCCGGAACGGGCCCACCGCGGTGCGCCGCAGCGCCACGAGATGCCCGCCCACACCGAGGGCCTGGCCGAGGTCGCGAGCCAGCGCCCTCACGTACGTGCCGGAGGAGACCTGGACCCGGACGTCGAGGTCGAGCCACTCGGTCACCGGCGCCGGCCGGGCCGGCGCGGGCTCGGGGACCGGCTCACTCGCGGCGGCCGCACCGGACGCCCCTGAGACGTGGCCGCGGCCCCGGCCGCGCCGACGTCCGCCCGCGGCGGCCTCGGCCGGGTCCATGGGCGCGCCGCCCACCGGCCCCAGGCCCCGCCGCGCGTCGAGGATGTCGAAGGAGGCCACCGTCACGGGCCTGGGCGCGAGCTTGACCGCCTCGCCCGAGCGGACGCGCGCGTAGGCCCGCCGGCCGTTCACTTTGATCGCGCTCACCGCGCTGGGCGCCTGCAGGATCTCACCCGTCAGGGCCACCACCGCCTGGGCCACCCGCGCCCGCGTGAGCGCCGCCACCGCGCCGGGCGCGGCGAGCGAGGTGGCCTCGCCCTCGGCGTCGTCCGTGAGCGTGGCCGCGCCGAGCCGAATGGTCGCCTCGTACGTTTTGTCGAGGCCCACCAGGTAGGTGAGCAGGCGCGTGGCCCGCCCGACCCCTGCGATCAGCAGGCCCGTGGCGGCCGGGTCTAGCGTGCCGGCGTGGCCCACGTGCTTGGTGCCGGCCAGCCGCCGGAGCCGTGCGACCACGTCGTGGCTCGTCCAATCCGTCGGCTTGTCGACGAGGACGAGGCCCGCCGGCTCCCCCGGCGCCCCGCCCGGCTGGGCGGCGTCAGCGCTCACGCCTGGTACGCCGCGGCCGGTCCGGGACCGGGCACGGACGGCACGGACGGCACGGACTGCGGACCGGGCGCGCCAAACCCGGGCGACGTTCCGACATCGGGCGCTTCCGGTTCCGGCTCCGCCTCGTCATCGGACGGCTTGCGGTACGGATCCGGGTCGCCCGCATAGGTGGCGCCCCGCGCGGCCGCCGCCAGCTGGGCGTCGCGCTCCCGCGCGGCCCGGACCGCGTCCTCGATCTCGTTCGCGCCCTCCGGGACGGCGTCGAGCTGGAACTCCAGGCTAGGCGTTAGGCGCAGGCCCGTGCGGTGGCCGACCTCGCTGCGGATGATGCCGCGCGCCGAGCGCAGCGCCGCTGCCGTGCCCGCCCGGTCCGCCGCGTCCCCCAGCACGGTGTAGAACACCGTGGCGTGCTGAAGGTCGCCCGTGACACGGACGTCCGTCACCGTGACGAAGCCGAGGCGCGGATCCTTGATCCGGCTGCCCAACATGCCCGCCACGATCTCGCGAATCCGGTCCGCCAGCCGGCGGGCGCGGTTCGGATCGGCCATCGCTGACCCTCCCTTCGGGGTGTGGGCGGCTAGTCGCGGGCCTTCTCGCGCTGCTCGAAGGTCTCGATGACGTCGCCCTCCTTGAGGTCGTTGTACGTGCCGAGCCCGATGCCGCACTCGAAGCCCTCGCGGACCTCGGTGACGTCATCCTTGAAGCGGCGCAGCGACTCGATCTTCAGTTTGTCGCCGACCACGATGCCGTCGCGCGTGACGCGCGCCGAGCTGCCGCGGTGGATCTCGCCGCCACGGACCAGCGCGCCCGCGACGTTGCCGAACTTCGAGGAGTGGAACACCTCGCGCACCTCCGCGGTGCCGAGTTCGACCTCCTCGTAGATCGGTTTGAGCATGCCCTTGAGGGCCGCCTCGACGTCGTCCACGGCCTGGTAGATGACCGAGTAGAACCGGACGTCGACGCCCTCGCGCTCCGCCAGGTCCTCGACCCGTTCGGCGTATCGGACGTTGAAGCCGATGATGATCGCGTTGTCGACGCTCGCGAGGTTGACGTCGTTCTGAGTGATCGCGCCGACCGCGCGGTGGATGACCCTGAGCTCGACTTCCTCGCCGACGTCGATCTTGACGAGCGCGTCCTCCAACGCCTCGACCGAGCCGGAACCGTCACCCTTGATGATGAGGTTGAGGGTTTCGACCTTGCCCTGCTCGAGGGCCTTCGTGAAGTCCTCCAGGCTGACGCGCTTGCGGCGCTTGGCCAGCGTGGCGGCGCGTTCGTTGGCGGCGCGGCGTTCGGCGATCTGCCGGGCCGTCCTGTCGTCCTCGGTCACGAGGAAGTTGTCGCCGGCGCGCGGCACCGACGTCAGGCCGATCACCTGGACCGGCCGGGACGGCAGCGCCTCGGCCACCTGGTCGCCGCGGTCGTCGAACATCGCGCGGACGCGGCCATAGGCCGTGCCGGCCACGATCGAGTCGCCGACGCGCAACGTGCCGGAGCCCACGAGCGCGGTGATGACCGCGCCACGGCCCTTGTCGAGGTTGGCCTCGATCGCGACGCCGCGGGCCGGCTTGTCGCGCTTGGCCTTCAGCTCCAGCTCGGCGTCCGCGGTCAGCAGCACGGCGTCCAACAGGCCGTCGATGTTGGTCCGCTGTTTCGCGGAGACGTCGACGAACATCGTCTGGCCGCCGTACTCCTCCGCCACGAGGTTGTACTCGGTGAGCTGGGCGCGGACCTTGGCCGGGTTGGCGCCCTCGACATCGATCTTGTTGACCGCGACGACGATCGGCACACCGGCCGCCTGGGCGTGGTTCAACGCCTCGACGGTTTGCGGCATGACGCCGTCGTCCGCGGCGACGACGAGGATCACGATGTCCGTTACCTGGGCGCCGCGGGCGCGCATGGCCGTGAAGGCCTCGTGGCCCGGCGTGTCGATGAACGTGATGAGGCGGTCCTGGTCCGCGTGGTGCGTCATGACCTGATAGGCGCCGATGTGCTGCGTGATGCCGCCGGACTCATGCTCCACGACGTGCGTCGAGCGGATCGCGTCGAGCAGCTTGGTCTTGCCGTGGTCGACGTGGCCCATGACCGTGACGACCGGCGGGCGCGCCTCCAACTCCTCGTCCGTCTCGGCGTCGAGTTCCGCGTCGAGGTCGAAGCCGAAGGACTCGAGCAGCTCGCGGTCCTCGTCCTCCGGGGACACGATCTCGACGACGAAGCCGAGTTCGGCACCGAGCGCGCCCATCGTGTCCTCGTCGAGCGACTGCGTGGCCGTCGCCATCTCGCCGAGGTTGAACAGGACCGTGACGAGCGCCGCCGGGTTCGCGCCGATCTTCTCGGCGAAATCCGTCAGCGAGGCGCCGCGCCTGAGGCGCACCACCGTCTCGCCGTCACCGTGCGGGACGCGCACGCCGCCCAAACTCGGCGCGCTCATCTCCTCGAACTCGCGCCGCTTGGCACGCTTCGACTTGCGCCCGCGGCCACGGCCGCCGCGCCCGAAAGCGCCCGCCGTCTGGCCACGGCCGCCGTGGCCGCCACGGCCGCTGAACCCGCCGACGCGCGGACCGCCGCCACCGCCACCGGTGGTGCCGGAACCGGGACGGCCGGAGCCGTTCTGGCCGCCGCGCGGGGAGCCCGCGCCGCCACGGCCACGGCCACGGCCGGCCGCCGCGCCCTGGCCGGGCCGGAAGCCGCCCGGGTGCGGACCGGGCCGGGGTCCGGGCTTGGGACCCGGACGCGGCACCGGACGGGG
>JAISIU010000247.1 GCA_031261885.1 Bifidobacteriaceae bacterium | reverse complement strand
GCCATGCCGTCGAAGTGCGGCAGCGCGAGATCCCGGGGCACCAATGATGGCAGGGGCCGGGTCTGGCCCTCGCGGATCAGGTCCTCGATGGCGCTCATGGTCGTCTCCTCCAGCCAGATTGCGCTCTATTGCCTTACATCACGGCAACGTTACAGCCTTTATTGCCTTACCTCAAGGCAACTTTTCCCATGACGTTGCATTGAGGAAAGGCAATAGGTGATTCACCGCCGGCCCGGTGTCGCCAAAAGCTCCACCAAGTTCACTGAGGGGCCGGCGTTCCCAGCGGCATCTGGAGGTGGACCTCGGTGCCGCCCGCGCGAGCGCGGCGGACCTCGGCGGTCCCACCGTGGCGCTCCATGCGGCCGATGATCGACCCGCGCACGCCGAGCCGGTCCTCGGGCACATCGGCCAGGTCGAACCCCGGGCCCTTGTCGCGCACGAACGCCTCGACGCGGCCGCCGGCCGCGGCACCGGTCCCGCTGGCGGGGCCGGCCTCGACCTCCAAGTAGAGCGAGACGGGCGGGGCGCCGTGGCGGCAGGCGTTGTACAGCGCCTCGCGCAGGGCCTGGACCATCGCCTCCAGCGCCGGGGTCGGCGCGGCGTCGCCGACGATGACCAGGCCGACCTCGACGCCGGTCAGGTCCTCGACCTCGGCGGCCCGGGCCTTGACCTCGGCGGCCAGCGAGGTGCCGGGCTCGGCCCGGTCGGCGTAGAGCCAGTCCCGGAGCTCGCGCTCCTGGGCGCGCGCCAGGCGGCGCACGGTCTCCGGCTCGTCGGCGCGCTGGCGCAACAGGTTCAGGGTCTGAAGCACCGAATCGTGCAGGTGGGCGGCCACATCGGCGCGCTCGGCCTCGCGGGCGCGGGCGGCCCGCTCGTCGCCGAGGGACCGGATCAGCCTGAGCCACCACGGCGCGAGCACGATCGCGACACCCGCCACCATGACGAGCCCAGCCAGCAGCGAGTACCACATCGTGGCCGGGCTCTGCCCCCGGCCCATGAGCAGCGCGATGCCGCCGATGATCAGCAGCACCGCGGCCAACAGCCTGAGCACGGAGACGGCCGAGCGCCGGCCGCGGCGCGGCGCCGCCTGGGCCGCGCCGCCGGTCTGCCCGGTGGCGACGTCCCCGGCATCGGCCTTCTCCAACTGGCTCCACGCCAGGGCGACGCCCCCTACGAGCGCGGCCGCGGGCAACAGCCACTGCCAGCGGATCTGGGCGCCGAACCTGGTCGCGGCGATCAGCAGCGCCAACGCGACGAGCGCGACGCCCGCCACGACCCCGGCCACGACCCCGGTCCGGTTCTGGGCACGGAGGCGCGGCGCGAGCCGGGACAGCGCGGGCGTGCGCGCGCGGCCGGCCCGGTCCGCCGCCGGCGCCGCCAGCCACAGGAACAGGTAGAACACGGCCCCGGCGCCGGCCACGAACGTCGCGAGGATCAGAATGAGCCGCACGCGGACCACGGGCACGCCGAGGTGCGCGGCCAGCCCGGCCGCCACACCCCCGAGCCGCCGCCCGGCCCTGGGCCGCACGAGCGGCGCCCGCTCACCCCCTCCCCGTCCGGGCAAAGTTTCAGCACCTGAAACCCCCGGATCCGCGACGGAAACTTTGCCCGAATCTTGGGGAAGGGGGCGGGTGGGCGCACCGGAGGCCTGGGTGGCCGGAGGAACGGGAGTGCTCACGGGTCACTGCAACCACGCCCCGGGCCGCCGGACACCCCATCCCCCGCAGGTCCAGGGTTCGCCGTGGGCAAAATCAGGGTTCGTTCAGGGTGTTCCCCGATAGCGCCGGCCCACACCCGCCCGGAACGATGGAGGCATGACGAACCAAGTCCCATTCCCGCCGGCCGGCCCCACGGGCCCCGGCGGCCCCACCGGCCCCAACGCCTCCCCCGACCAAGGCCAATACCGCGACCAGTACCAGTACGGCCAAACCCCCGGCCAAGGCCCCTGGCAGGCCCCGCCGCGGGGCCACTGGGCCGATTCGTTCGCCCGCTCCGTCGGCCGCCTGCGCCTGTGGCGCACCGACGACCGCTGGTTCGGCGGCGTCGCCGCCGGCCTGGCCCACCGCTTCGGGGTCGACCCCCTGTTGATCCGCGCCTGCTTCGTGGTCCTCACGCTGGCCGGCGGCCTCGGCCTGTTCGTCTACGGCATCGGCTGGGCACTGCTGCCCGAGGCCTCGGACGGCCGCATCCATTTCATCGAGGTGACGCGCGGCCGCTGCACCGCCGGGTTCATCGGCGCCTGCATCTTCGTGTTCCTCAGCCTCGTCGGCACGCCGCTGTTCTTCGGCACCACGGGCGGCTGGGGCTGGGCCTTCGACGCGGTCCTCATCATCGTCGCCGTCATCATCGCGCTGGCCCTCCGCGACCGCGTCGCGCCCAGAGCGCCCCAACCCTCCCCCTACCAGCAGCCGCAGGCGGCCGCCGCCCCTTTCGCGCCTAGCGCCACCGCGCCCGTCCCCGGGCCCGATGGCGCTGCCTCGCCGACCGCTGCCACCGCCACTTTCCCAGAAGGAACCCCCATGTCCACGTCCGATGGCGGACCGTCCGCCCAGTACCCAATCTCACCGGCCGCCGGGGTTTCCCAGGCGGGGCCCCAGCGGGTCAGCGCCATGCCGGCCGGACCAGCCACCCAAGCCGGCCCGCCCTACCCGGCGGGAGCACCGACATCGGCGGCCCCCTACTCCCAGGGCTACGGCCCGGCCCGCCCGGCCGGTTACACGGCCGGGTACGGTCCGGCCCGGCCCGCCGGCTACGGACCGTACGCGGACGGCCGCACGCAGCCGATGCCGGCCCAGGCCCAGCCGGTCAAGCCGCACGCGCACGTCGCGACCGGCGTGGTCGCGGCCCTGATCCTGTTCATCATCGCGGGCGCGATCCTGCTGAGGCGCTACACGCACGGGCTCGACCACGTGTTCGTGCCGGGGCTCGTGGTCGCGGCCATCCTCGTACTCGTGGGGCTCGTCATCGTGGGCCGGGCCGTGTTCGGCATGCGGTCCGGCGGGCTGACCGCGCTCGGGATCGTCGCGATCATCGTGTCGCTGCCGCTGACCGCGCTGTTCGCGCTGACGGGCGGGTCGGTCGCGATCGGCGACCGCTCCTGGACGCCGGTCGGGAACGAGGTCGCGGGCGACTACCAGATGGGGATCGGGCGCGCGGCGCTCGACCTCACGAGCCTCGGGGCCACGGGCCATTCGGCCGCGGACCCGCTGCGCATCACGTACCAGATGGGGATCGGCCAGGCCACGCTCATCGTGCCGGAGGCCATGGCCGTCGAGGTCAAGGCCGACAACAACATCGGCGACATCGAAGGCTGGTTCGCCGATGACTGGCGGCTGACCTGGCGCGGCACGGGCTCGAACGACGGCGTGACCGTCACCTCACAGTCCGCCGACAACTCGGTGGTCCAGAAGCTCGACGACTGGGACGACGACTGGGACCACGATTGGGACCACGACCGCGACCTCAACGCGAACCCCGACAGCCAGGACTACGAGGACTACGTCGAGAGCCACCTGCCAATCCCGAATGCTGGCACGCACCACTGGGCCTACGGCGGGGTCGGGACAGGGTTGACCGTCGAGTCACCCACGGCCGTCAAGTCCGGGGCCACCGTGGTCGTCACGATCAACCAGTCGATCGGCCAGCTCAGGATCATCGACCGGACGGCCGCCGCGCCCCAGGTCCCCGCGACGCCGAGCGCCACACCGACACCGGCCCAGACGCCATCGGCCGCCGGGACGGCGACGGCTTCGGCCGCGCCCACGGCCGGAGCCGCGCCCACCGCCGCGACCACCCAGGAGCCCGCGGCGCCGAGCGCGCCGGCCCAGGCCGCACTGCCGACCCCGAGCGACACCCACACCCGCGGCTGACGGCCCACGCGCCCGCCAGCACCCTCCTCGCACACAAGGACTTGAAACAATGAGTGAGAACGAAGACCGGCCCACCGAGGCCCTAACCCCCACCGACTCCCCCGCCGAGGCCGAGACCAACGCCCCGACCGAGGCCCTGCCGCCCACCGAGCCCCTCGCCCCCCCGAGCGTGGAGACTAATGGCACTTCCACCCCCAGCGTGGAGACTTTTGGCAGTTTTGAGGCCCCAAAACAACCATCAGCCTCCACGCCCGATGAGGCGACCCACGTGCTGCCCGGCGCCGCGAGCGCGGCCGAGGTTCCGGCATCGGACACCCACGCCACGCTCCCGCTGACCGGCCCGGCCGACCCGGCCATCGCCTGGGCCGACAGCGACCGCGACCGGGCCCGCCGCGAAGCCGAACGCGCCGAGCGCGACGCCCAACGAACCCTGCGCGACGCCAAACGGGAGGCCCAGCACGGTAGGCGCGAGTCAGAGCGCGCCGAACGCGAGCGGCGGCGCGCCGGCAAACCCCGCATCGGCGCGACCATCTGGGGACTCCTGCTGGTGCTGGCCGGGCTCTCGATCGGCGCGGCCTCGCTCGGGGCGACGTTCGACCTCGTGCTGGCCGCCGTCATCGTGCTCTGCCTGGGCGGTGTCGCGCTGATCGCCGGTTCGATCCGGGCCGCGCTGCGCCGCCAGGGCTAGCGGGCTAGCGGCCGTTCAGCGACCGATCAGCCCGGCCGTCTCGCGCGCGATCTCCAGCTCCTCGTTGGTCGGCACCACCCACACCTGGACGCGGCTGTCCGGCCGGGAGATCAGGCCCTGGGTGCCCGGCGGCAGCGCCCGGTTCATCTCGGCGTCGAAGTCGATGCCGAGCCCGTCCAGCCCGCCGCAGACCTCCTCGCGGACCTCGGGCGTGTTCTCGCCGATGCCGGCCGTCCACGCGATCGCGTCGACGTGCCCCAGCTGGGCCATGTAGTTGCCGAGGTAGGCACGGAT
>JAISIU010000196.1 GCA_031261885.1 Bifidobacteriaceae bacterium | reverse complement strand
AAGTGCCATTAGCCTCCACGCCCGGAGGGGGGAAGGGCTCAGGGGAGAGGGGCTCGGGGGACAAGGAGGACTCGGGGGAGGCGAGGAATGGGGCGAGCGCGGACAGCAGGGGGGCCAGCCCGGCCGGGCTGCCGAAATTGTCACCGGTCAGGACCACGGCGTCCACGCCGGCCCCGGCCAGGGAACGGACCCAGCGGGCCCGCCGCCAGCTGGCCCGCGACCCCGTCAGGTGAAGGTCCGACACGTGCAACAACACCACCGGCCGGCACCCGGCCGGCAGCACGGGCACGTCGACGCGCCGCAGCCGGTAACGCCCCGCCTCGGCCCGGGCATAAGCCGCGAGCGCCACGCCCGCGCCGGCCACGCCGGCGGCCGCGCGCAAAGCCACGCCCCTCCCGCTCACCTGACCTCCCCCTGGTTCGTTCCGGCATCGTCCACGTTCCGCTCCCAACCACCCCGACGGCATCGTGCGCCGCCCGGAAACAGCGAGACCGGCCCCGCGGCACACCACCGGGCCGGTCCCCTGCTCGTCCTTATGAAGCGCCGCGCTATCCGGCGCCGACCACCGGAACCTTCGTGGAAACCTTCTTCTCCTCCTTGGACGGGTCGGGCCCCTTGGACACGACCACGGACAGGAAACTGCCGCCGCTGTACACCGACGAGCCACCCGCCGGACTCTGCGAGACGATACGGCCGGCCGCGATGTCATCCGAATACTCGCTGGAGGAGACCGAGAGGTCGAAGCCGGCCGCGTCCGCCGCGCTCTGCGCCGCCGCCTGGGTCATCCCGATCAGGTTCGGCACCGCCGTGGTGTCCGTGTCCGCCTTGCCGCCCGAGACAATCGATGACGGCGGCGTGGGGAACGCCAACTTGGGCTTGCCCTTCGAATAAGCCGTCATGTACTTGTCCCACGCCTTGCCGGGCAGCGTGCCGCCGAACGCCGTGGAGAAATACGTGCCGCCGATCCACATGTTCTGCAACGGCTTCGACTCGTTCGCGTAACCGGCCCACACGGCCGTGGCCGCCTGCCTGGTGTAACCGCCGAACCAGACCGCCACGTTGTCGTCAGTGGTGCCCGTCTTGCCGGCCTGCGGCCTGCTGCCGTCGCCGATGACGTCGCCCGTGCCCGTGCCCGCGCTCATGACCTTCTGCTGCGCCGAGGCGACGCCCGCCGCCACGGCCGGACTCATGGCACGGCGACAGTTGGCGGCCGGGACCGGCAGGTTGGTGCCGTCCGCCTCCGTGATCTTCGTGATCGCGATCGGGTCGCAATAGATGCCGCCGGCCGCGAACGCCGCGTAACCGGCCGCCATCGTCAGCGGCGCGATCTCGTTGGTGCCGAGCACCATGGACGGGCTCAGGTTCCAGTCCGCGCCATCCGCGCGGTGGATGTCGAGCTTGTTCAGCTGGTCCATGATCGAGCACAGGTCCAGCTTGTACTCCATCGCGACATAGGCCGTGTTGATCGAGTTCTGCGTCGCGATGTAGGCGTCGGAGACGGCCCGGTTGCCGGTCGAGTTCGAGACGTGCCAGGCGCCGACGTAATAGCGGTTGTCCGGCAGGCAGCCCGTGGCCTTCCACGTGGTGTTCGAGTAGTCCTCGCGCGAGGACGCGAACTGCTCGGTCAACGAGTGGCCCTCGTCGAGCCAGTCCGCGAGCACGAACGGCTTGAACGTGGACCCGGCCTGGAAACCGAGCGAGCCGCCGTAGGCCTTGTCGACGTTGAAGTTGATCGTGGTCTGGTACCACTCGTCCGCGTTGCCGTTCGGATACTCGGTGTTCTGCGTCATCGCGAGGATCTTGCCCGTGCCCGGCTCGACGGAACTCAACGCCATCGACACGTGCGACTTGTCCTTCTCGGGAACCGTCGCGAGCACGGCCTTCTGGGCCTCCGACTGCGTCGTCAGGTTCAACGTGGTGACGATCTTCAGGCCGCCGCGCCGCAACAGGTCGATGCGGTCCGCCGCCGTGGCCCCGAACTCCGACGAGTTGCGGATCACGGACGTGACGTAATCGCAGAAGTAGGCCGCGCCCGCCAGGTCGTTAGCGGCCGCGCAACCCGCTTGGAGCTGCTTGCCGTGGCCAAGCGTGGACTGGACCGACTGGGCCTTGGCCTGGTCCCGCTGGTCCTTCGTGATGTAGCCCTGCGTGTACATGTCGTCGAGCGCCGTGTCGCGGCGCGCCTGGTTGGCGGCCGGATGCTGGCTCGGATCCAACGCGTTGGGGCTCTGCGTGATCGCGGCGATGGTCGCGGCCTGCACCACGGACAGATCTTTGGCGTCCACGCCGAAGTAATACTGGGCCGCGGCCTCGACGCCGTAGACGCGGGCGCCGAACTGGGCGACGTTCAGGTAGCCCTCCAGCACCTTCGCCTTGCCGAGCTTGGCCTCCGTCGCGATCGCGAGCTTGGCCTCGCGCAGCTTGCGGCCGTAGGTCTCCTCGGACGCCTCACGCACCGCCTCCGGGTCGTCCTCCTCAGTGGCACGCTCGATCAGCACGTTCTTGACATACTGCTGGGTCAACGTCGAGGCGCCCTGCGTGGAACCGCCCGACGCGTTGTTGATCGCGGCCCTGGCCAGCGACGGGATGTCGACCCCGCCGTGCTCCCAGAACCGGCGGTCCTCCAGCGCGACGATCGCGTTCTGCATGTTCTTGGAGATGTCCGCCAACGGCACCACGACGCGATTCTCGTCGTAGTACGTGGCGAGCAGCGTGGTGCCGTCCGAGGCGTAGATGTAGCTGGCCTGCGACAGATCCGTGTCGCCGAGGTCGCTGGGCAACGACTGGAACACGTTGACGGCCAGCGACGTGGCGTCCTTCACGAGCGCGATCCCGGGCGTGGCCAGGCCCGACGCGACGACACCGCCGCCCACCGCGATGACGGCGAGCCCGGCGATGCCGGCCACCCACTTGGAGACGCCGGTCCCGAGTTTCAACCCGAAGCGCCTGAAGGGTCTAAGTGCCATGCGCACAAGGATACTGGGGGCGCCTGGGGACGCGGGCCCAGGCCGTGAAAAGGAACCGTGGAGATGTGCCCGCCACCTCGGCAGAGCGGTTCAGCGGGCGCGGCGCTCCAGGCGGCCGATGTCGAACAGCACGACACCGCGGTTCTCCAGGCGCAACCAACCGCGGCCCGCGAAATCCGCGAGCGCCTTGTTCACGGTCTCGCGCGAGGACCCGACCAGTTGGGCCAGCTCCTCCTGGGTCAGGCCGTGGCGCACCCGGATGCCCTCGTCGGTGCGGCTGCCGAAACGCTTCGCGAGGTCGAGCAACGCCTTGGCCACACGGCCCGGGACATCGGAGAACACGAGGTCCGCCAGCGACTCGTTGGTGCGGCGCAAACGCTTGGCCAGTGCCCTGAGCAGGTGCTGGGCGACCTCGGGATGCTGGCTGATCCACACGGTCATGTCGTGATGGGACAGCGCGATGAGCCGCGCGTCCGTCACGGCCGTGGCCGTGGCCGTGCGCTGACCCGGGTCGAACAGAGTCAGCTCGCCGAGCATCTCGCCGGGGCCGAGCACGGCGATGAGGTTCTCACGACCGTCCTGGGCGGCGCGGCCGAGCTTCAGCTTGCCGCCGGTCAGCACGAAGAAACGGTCGCCCTCGTCCCCCTCGTGGAACAGCTCGGAGCCGTGCTGGAGGTCGACGACCGTGAGATGGGGCGCGAGTTCGGCGGCGGCCTCCTCGGAGATGCCGGCGAAAAGCGGTGTCGCGGTGATGATGGCCGGATTGACGCTCATGGGCATACTTTAATCTTCCGCCGCCGCGCCGGGCCGCTCGATCCCGCCGAGCCACTTGAGCAGGGCCTCGGTGACGACCTCGGGCGCTTCCTCCTCGGGGAAGTGGCCGACGTGCTGGAGGACGCGCAGGTGGTAGTCGGCTCCGCCGTAACGCGGCGCCGCGATCGAGGCCGTGCGGAGCAGGCCGTCCTCGGCGCCATGCAGGTGCAGCACGGGGACCGGGGACTCGGCCCCGTCGAAGCGGCGCATCAGCCGGCGGCGCGGCCGACGCCACCGGTACGTGCCGAGCAGCCAGCGCATCTGGTCGACGGATTTGGCCGCGACGTACGGGATGCGCATCATCTCGCGGTAGGTCCTCACCGTGGCACGGCTCGGCCCCTCGACCGCGCTCCACGTGGACAGCAACGAGCCGACGAGCGTGCCCGAGAGCAGCGCGCGCTCCGCCACCACCGGGGCCCTGAGCAACGCCATTTGAGCGAAGGCGCGCGGCGAGACGAGCAGGCTCGGCCGCCACAACTGGGCCGGGTGCGGCGCGCCCACCACGACGAGGGAGGCGAGCGAACGCGGCTCGAGCGCCGCCATCGTCCATCCGACGATCCCACCGAGACCGCTGCCGATGACGTGCGCCTTCGCGGCGCCGAGCGAGGCGATGACGGCCGCCACGTCGCGGGTCAACGTCGGCAGGTCGTTGCCCTCGGGCGGTTTGTCCGAGGCGGCGTGGCCGCGCAGGTCCATGGCCACGACGCGGTAGCCGGCCTCGCCGAGCGCCGACAGCTGGTAACGCCATTGCCACCAGAACTCGAGGAAGCCGTGCAGCAGAATCACAAGCGGGGCCTCGTGGCCCGTGGGCCCGGCCATCGCGACATGGAAACGGGAACCGTTGGCGGAGATGAAACGGTGCGTCCAGGGACCGGGGATCAGGGCGGCGGAAAAATCGGTGCCCTTGTCCCGCGCCAGGGACGGGGCGGCTGGTGGGCGCTGGTTCACAGTCGCGAGACTATCGCGCCCGGCCACCGGGACCCGGCAGGTTGGGACGCCCGTCACAGGGTCGGGATCAACTCCCCGGCCAGCGACAGTATGACCGGCAGCAGGCCGAGCGCGACGAAGGCGGGAAGGAAGCACACGCCGAGCGGCGCCATGAGGCGGACACCGAGACGCCCCACTGCGATCCCGTCGCGCCGCCGGGCCGCCCGCCGCAGCCGGGCGCTGACGCCGGCCAGCAACGGCCCGGCCGAAACTCCACTGTCCCAGGCCAGGCCCAGCGCCCGCTCGACCCCCTCCAGCACCGGGCCGGCCGCGGCCCCGGACCAGGCCGCGTCCCAGGTCTGGCCCGCCGCGAGCCGGCCGGCCACCGCACCGAACCGCGCCGCCTCCGGCCCCTCGGCGAGGCGCCCGGCCGTGGCCAGCGCCTCGGCGATCGGCAGACCCGTGCTGAGCGCCGCGGACAGGATCTCGACCGCGATCAGCGCGGACGTCGGGTCGGCGCCCTGGGCCCGGCGCAACAGCCGGCGGGTCCACCAGTGCCCGATGCCGATGAGGACCAGCCCGGCGATGCCGGCGGCGGTGCCGAGCCCGCCGCCCGTCAGCACGGCGATCGGGTGCGCGCCGATCGCGGCGCCGAGCCCGAGCCCGAGCAACGGCAGCACGGTGAGGACGCGGGCCGTGGCCTTGGGGCCGGCCAAGGCCGCCGCGCGCCGGTCGGCCGCGTCCTGCCGCTCCGCGAGCACGGCCGCGAGCGAGTCGAGGAGGTCGCCGGTGCTGGCGCCGACCCGTTCGCCGAGTTCGCGCACCGCCAGGACCGCGGCCGCGTACGGCGCGACCGGGCTCGTGGCGGCACGGGCCCGCCAAGCCGCGAGGCCGTCCGCGCCGGTCACCGGAGACCACGCGGCGGCGCCCGTCAAACCCGCCCGGAGCAGGGCCGCCACCTCGTGCAGCGCGGCGATGAGGTCCTCCACGGTGAGCGCCGCGGCCCGGGCGTCCGTCATCGGGCTCATCGACCGACCAACCGTTCCAGCCGGTCCCACGCCGGTCCTTTCTTCGCGGTTCCCTCCCCCACGGTGAGCGCCGGCACGGCGGCCAGCCGTCCGCCATCGGACGCGGCCACGAGCGCGATCTCGCGAACCTGCCGGACCCCCGCGCCCTCCCCCGCGCGGGCGGCCCGGCCCACGTGGACGATGGCGTCGATCGCGGCGGCCGTCTGGGCCGCCACGGCCGGCGCGTCCATACCTGCGAGCGCGCCAAGCGCCGCGAGGCGGGCGGGCACATCGGCGGCGGCGTTGGCGTGGATCGTGGCGGCCGAACCGGCGTGGCCCGTGTTCAACGCCGTGAGCACCTCGCGCACCTCCGCGCCGCGGCACTCGCCGAGCACGATCCGGTCGGGGCGCATGCGCATGGCCTGCCGGACGAGCTCGGTCAGCGTGAATTCGCCGCGGCCCTCCGTGTTGGCGCGCCGCGCCTCCAAACGGACGAGATGCGGGTGCGGGGAGGCGATCTCCGCGGCCTCCTCGATGACGACGATCCGCTCCGTGGGCGGCACGAGGCCCAACAGCGACGACAGCAGAGTCGTCTTGCCGGCGCCGGTGGCCCCGGACACGAGCAGGTTCGCGCGGGCCGCGACGAGGCCGTGCACGACGCCGGCGACCGGCCCTGGCAGCGTGCCGCGCGCGGCCAGCTCGGCCACCGTGAAGGCGCGGCGGCGCAGCACACGGAGCGACAGCAGCGGCCCGTCACGGGCGATCGGCGGCAGAATCGCGTGGAGGCGGAGGTTGCCGGGGAGGCGGACGTCGGCCGCCGGGCAGGCGTCGTCGAGCCGGCCGCCGCCGACCGCGACGAGCGCCGCGGCGAGGGCCCTGAGCCGGGCCCGGTCCCCGAGCCGGATGGCGGCGCGCCGCAGGCCACCGGGCCCGTCCGTCCAGACCGAGTCCGGGCCGTTGACGAGGATGTCCGTCGTTTCCGGGTCGTCGAGCAGGGCGAGCAGCGGCCCCGCCCCCACTCTGCCGAGGCGCTCTCGGCCGGCCGGGTCGACCACCGCTCCCGGCGCGCTCACCACGATGCCGCCCAGCCGTCGTCCCAG
The DNA here is from genome assembly GCA_031261885.1 of Bifidobacteriaceae bacterium. Taxonomy (GTDB): domain Bacteria; phylum Actinomycetota; class Actinomycetes; order Actinomycetales; family WQXJ01; genus JAISIU01. Next base: position 11,986 of record JAISIU010000196.1, on the reverse strand, counting down.
GCGTCCTCCCAATCACCGAGGCGACCCCCTTTCGGCGCGGGGCCGCGCGGCGGCTTGGGCGGCTTCGCGGTGTCCACGGCGAATGCCTCCATGGGAGCGGGCGGCGCGGGCCACGTGACGGACGATGACGCGGCGCGGTCGGTTCGGTCCGCGCGAGCGGCCGGCCGCCGTGTCCGGCCCGGGCGGCGCGGCCCGGTCGGTGTCGGTTGGGCGTCCCCAGCGGCCGGCCGGTCGAGACGGGCCGGCGTCACGGCGCCGCCGAGCAGGCCATGGGCCAGGTTGGCGGCGGCCCGGCGCAAACCGCCCCGGTGGCGGTCGCCGGGGGCGACGCCGTGGGCGGCGCCCGCCACGAGGCCGCGTTCCCCGTCGATCTCCACGAGCTCCAGGCCAGGGGCGGCGGCGGCCACCTCGGCCAGCGGCACGCCGCCCTTGGCGCGACGCGCGGCCACCACGGTGCGGCAGCGGGGCGCGAGCTCCGCCACCACGCGTGCGGTGGCCGCGACGCCGGCCCGGTGCGCGCGCGTCACGACGACGATCGCGTCGCACCAGCGGGCCAGCCTGGCCAGCGGCACCGGGCCGGCGGCGGCCGCGTCAAGCACCGTGACGGCGGCCGGGTCGACGGTCTCGGCCAGCTCGATGCCGGCTCTGAGACGCCAGGCCGGGACGTTTGCCTCCGCCGCCGCCAGGCCGGCCACGAGCCCGAACCCGGCCCGGTCGGTCCACTCCATGAGCTCGCCCAGGCCGCCGATCAGGAGGTCGGACCAGGCCGGCGGCTCGCCGGGCGCGCCGAGCACGGCCCTGACCGGGGCGCCGCCCGGGTCGAGGTCGATCAGCCGGGCGGCGCCACGCCCGCGCGCCAGGTGGCGGGTGAGCGCGACCGCCAGGCTCGTGGCGCCGGCCCCGCCGTGGGCCCCGACGACCCCGAGCCGGCGAACCGCGCGGGGATGGGCCGCGGCTTCGACGGCGGCAACCAGATCGACCGCGTCGGCGGGCAGGAGGTACTGGCACGGGCCGTCCATGGCGCCATCCGGCGGCGGCGCGGTGTCAGCCGAGTCCCCGAAAGCGGCCCGGAACACACTGGGCCCGGTCGGCTCGATGCCGGCCGCCGCCGCTGCCTCCGGACTGATGTCCGAGCCAAGCACGATGAGGCCGCCCGCGGCGGCGGGATCCACGACGTGGTCGGCCCGGACGCCCGCCTGGGCCACGAGCGGGACGAGCGCTGCGGCCAGGCGGGCATCGCCCGTCACGACCGTGACCGGGTCGGCGCTTGTCTGAGTGGTGAACATCGCCCAAGCCTGGCAGCGCTGGGGGCCCGCCGCCGCCGGGCCGGGGAAAACCTGTGGGCGACGATGTTCTCCTCCCCCCCGGCCTGTGGAAAACTCACGCGAGGGGTAGCGGGGTGAGGAAAATTATGGGATAATTATTTTGTATTTTGTGCCGGAAATTGTTTCTCAACTTTCTCGCGAATTTCTCGATTTTCTCGCTTTCACCCCTTGCGCCGCCGCAAACCGAATGTTAGAAATGAACCACAAAAGGAACAGCGAACGAACCGGAACCCACGTTCGATCAGCCCTCGTTTAGGGCAGCGTCGTAGGAATCATCCGTAGCGACAATGCAGTGCACGCTTGGTACCCGGTTTGTCCGTTGTTCCTTTCCTTTTGGCTAAGCCGACTTCCAGGAATGGGACTTTGTTCCCTTGCATTTCTGGCGTCATCGTGCATTGGGCCTTACGATGGGGTGGTGGCCCGACGCCCTGACGCCACGGGCCGCACCTTTCCCTCACCCTGCACCGGGCCGCGACACCGCGGCCGTCGACCGACAAGGAGCCGCCATGGTCCGCGCCCCCCAGCGCAAGCGCCGCACCGTTCCCGAGCTGTTGCGCGCCGAGAACACCGGCGGCGCGCTGCTCGCGATCGCCGCCGTCATCGCGCTGATCTGGGCGAACACGCCAGCGGCCGGGGTGTACCAAACCATTCGCGACTTCCACTTCGGCCCCGCCGCCCTCGGCCTCAACCTCTCCGTCGAGCACTGGGCCTCGGACGGTCTCCTCACGCTGTTCTTCTTCGTGGTCGGCCTCGAGCTGAAGCGCGAGTTCACGGTCGGCGAGCTGGCCACGTTCCGCAGCGCGCTGCTTCCCGTCGTCGCGGCCGTCGGCGGCATGGCGGCGCCCGCCGCGATCTACCTGGTCGTGAACCTGACCAGCCCGAACGGCCACCCGAACGGCTGGGCCGTGCCGTCGGCCACCGACATCGCCTTCTCGGTCGCCGTGCTCGCCCTCATCTCCAAGCACATCCCCCACTCGCTCCGCGTCTTCCTGTTGACGCTCGCCGTGGCGGACGACCTGCTCGGCATCATCGTCATCGCCATCTTCTACAACACCGGCGGGCTCCAGCCGTGGTGGCTGGTCGCCTGCGCCGCGGCCGTCGCGCTGTTCGGCCTGCTGGCCCAGAAGCGCTGGATGCGGCCGTACCTGGCGTGGCCCATCGCGGTCCTGGCCTGGTATTTCATGTTCCGCTCCGGCATCCACGCGACGATCGCGGGCGTCCTCATGGGCTTCACGGTGCCAGCCAAGCTGGGACACGGGGAGTCCGAGGCCGTCGGGGAGCGGGTCGCACGCGCCCTCGGGCCCGTGACCTACGGTTTCGCGGTGCCCGTCTTCGCGCTCATGGTGGCCGGCGTCTCGTTCGAGCCGTCCGCGATCGCTTCCGCCGTGCGCGACCCGGTGGCGCAGGGCGTGGTGCTCGGGCTCGTGTTCGGCAAGCCGCTCGGCATCGTCGTCACCACCTTCCTCGTGACGCGGTTGCCGGGCTTCTCGCTCGACGCGCGCCTGTCGATGGCGGACATCCTCGCGGCCGGCGAGGTCGCCGGCATCGGTTTCACGGTCTCGCTGCTGATCAACGAGCTTGGCTTCAAGGGCGAGGAGATCCACCGCGTCCACGGGACGATGGCGGTCCTCACCGGCTCGCTCATCGCCGCACTCCTCGGAGCCGCGCTCCTCAAGTGGCGCGACCACGTGCATAGCAAGCGGGCGTCGCTGCAAACGATCGAGGGGTAGCGGCCGGGCCCAAAGACGTGGACGATGCCGGACCGCGGCCGGGTGGGACGGTCGCCGATGGCGGGTCCCCGGCGTGGGCCATCCGGCGCGGTCTTTTCCACAGTCGTCCGCCACGGGTGAACGGCCCGACGGGTTTCGGGGCGCCGTCCACAGTCCGGGCAGTCCCCAAGCCCGGCGTCGGCGAGAGTGGGTCCACCGCGCCCACGGCCGTGGGCGGGGCCACCCATCCTGAAGGAGACCGCGATGACCGACCACCCCTCCACCACGCCCACCACCGCTCCGGCCGCCGAAACGGCCAGCTCGAAGCGGGCCGCGTCGCGGCCGGGTTTCCTCACCCGGCTCCGCGCCCGGGCCCGGGCCACGGCCGAACGCGGTTCGGCCACGGTCGAATACGCGATCGCGCTGCTCGCGGCCGCCGGTTTCGCCGGGCTGCTCGTCACGCTGCTGACCTCGAGCACGGCGCGCGGCTGGCTGCAGTCCCTCGTCGAGCGCGCGCTGTCACTATGAGCGCCCGGACCCGCGGGCGCGGGGACCGGGGCAGTGTCACGGTCGAGCTCGCGATCGCGTTGCCGGCCGTCGCGCTGCTGCTCGTCGCCGTGATGGCGCTCGGCGCGCTCGGGGTCGCGCAGCTGCGTTGCCAGGATGGCGCGCGGGCCGGCGCCCGGGCCGCTGCCCTCGGGCTCGACGACGCCGCGATCCGGGCCGCCGGCCAGCGCTCGGCCGGGCCGGACGCCGGCGTCGCCGTCGGCCGCGCGGGCGGCATCGTCACGGTGACGGTCAGCCGCGGACTGGCCCTGCCGGGCCTCGGTTCCCGGCGGCTGGCCGCGCGGGCCGCCGCCGCCTGCGAACCCGAGCGGGGCTGTGGCTGATGTTCCGCGCCCGGGCGGTGCGGGAACGGGCCCATCGCGAGCGCGGCTCCGGCACCGTGCTCATGGTGGGTCTCGTGGCCGCGCTCATGGTGGTGGCTCTCGCCACGGCGCTACTCGCGGCCGCCCTGGCCGCGGCCGGCCGGGCCCGGGCCGCCGCCGACCTCGGGGCGCTGGCCGGCGCGCAGGCGTTGATCGACGGGCTGGGGCCGGCGGCCGCGTGCGCCGCCGCCGCCGGAGTCGCGGCCGAGAACGGCGCCACGCTCACGGATTGTTCTCCGGGCCGCGAAGGCCGCCTCGCCGTCCGGGTCCAGGCGCCGGCCCCGCTGGGCCGCCTCGGGGCCCGTACGGCCTGCGCCGGCGCGGAGGCCGGGCCGCCCTAACGCTCTAGGCCGGGTCCGCCGGGTCCGCCGGCGCGGCCGGGTCGGCCCCGGCCAGCACACGGGCCAGAGCCAGCGCGGCCGCCTTCGACAGCACCTGGTTCTGGTTGCCGCACTTGGGGCTCTGGACGCACGACGGGCAGCCGTCGGCGCACGGGCAGGCGGCCAGGCGGTCCCGCACCGCGGCCATGAGCGCGCCCCGCTGGCCGAAGGCCCGTTCGGCGAAACCGGCCCCGCCCGGGCACGCGTCGTGGATGAACACCGTCGGCCCGCCCGTGTCGGCGTGATCGGCGGCCGAGAGCCCGCCGAGGTCCCAACGGTCGCAGGTCGCCATCAACGGCATGAGACCGATCGCGGTGTGTTCCAACGCGTGGAGCGCCCCCGGCAGGTCGGCCTCGTCGAGGCCGGCGGCCTCGGCCGTCCCCGGTTCGAGCGTCAACCAGCAGGCCGTCGTCGTGAGCACGTGCTCGGGCAGGTCGAGCGGCCACGTGCCGATCCGTTCCAGCCCCGGCACGCGCAAGCGGCTGAACGAGACGACCCGTTCACGCACCTCGACGTCGCCGAAACTCCATCTGGCCCCCGGCCCGTCGGCGCTGGCGCGCTCGCGCAGCACGGCGACCGTCTCGCGCGAGTTCGTCCTCGTGCGATAGCGTGGCCGGCCGGCCACGGCCAGTGCCACGCCGGCCTCGAGGTCGAGCGACCGGATCACGAACGACTCGCCCTGGTGGACGTACACGGCGCCCGCATGGCAGGTGGTCTCGGCCCGGGCCGCGTCCACCTCGCTCAGCAACCGGCCCGTCGCCTCTTCGAGGATCGCGACCACCCCCTGGTCCGCGCCGCGCAAACCCGTCAGGCTCGTGGCCGGCTCGTCCGGCAGCCAGTACCAATGGCCGTCGGCGCGGTGGCGCAGCACGCCGTCCGCCTCCAGGCCCGCCACGATGCCGGGCATCTCCGGCCCGAACCACCGGGTGTCGCCGGCGCCGAGCGGCAGCTCCTCGGCGGCCGCGCAGAGGTGGGGCGCGAGCACGTAGGGATTGGCCGGGTCGAACACCGTCGCCTCGATCGGCGCGCCGAACACGGCCTCCGGGTGGTCCACGACGTACGAGTCGAGGGGGTTGGTGCCCGCGATCCACACGCCGAGGCCGTCCGCGCCGGCCCGGCCGGCCCGGCCCAGCTCCTGCCATAGCGAGACGCGTGTGCCGGGCCATCCGGCGATCAGCACGGCGTCGAGCCCGGCGACGTCGATGCCGAGCTCCAGCGCGGTGGTCGTCACGAGCGCCGCCACCTCGCCGCCACGCAGCCGCCGCTCCAGGCCGCGCCGTTCCTCCGGGAGGTAGCCGCCGCGGTAGGAGGCGATCCGTGCCGCGGTGTGCGGCGGGGCCATGGCCCTGGCCTGGGCCGCGACGGATTCCGCCGCGAACCTCGACCGGACGAAGGCGAGCGTCCGGGCACCGGCGGCCGTGAGCTCGGCCAGCAGCTCGGCGCATTCCGGCCCAGCGCCGCGACGGACCTCAGGGGCCAGGCCGTCGGCCGGCCCGCCGTCCTCGTCCTCGTCCTCGCTCCCGTCGAACGCCGCGCCGGCCGGCGGGACAGCCGCGTCGGCGGGCTCGTCGCCCTCGATCACGGGCGGTTTCCACAGGACGACGGTGCGCCGTCCCCGCGGCGCCGCGTCGTCGTCGACCACGGTCACGTCAGCCGGATCCGCCCCGATGAGGCGGGCCGCGCTCTCGGCCGGCGCCGCCGTCGTCGCGGACCCGAGCAGGAACACGGGCGAGGCGCCGTAATGGTCGGCCAGGCGGCGCAGGCGGCGCAGCACGAGCGCGACGTGGGAGCCGAACAAGCCGCGATAGGCGTGGCACTCGTCGACGATGACGTAGCGGAGGCCGCGCAGCAGCCGCGCCCAGCGCCGGTGCCCGGGCAGAACGGAGTAGTGGAGGTAGTCCGGGTTCGTCAGCACGACATTGGCCCGGTCGCGGCACCAGTCGCGCACTTGATACTCGGCGTCGCCGTCGCAGACGCCCACGCGGATCCGCGCGCCCAGGCCCGAGGCCGCGACGATCCGTTCCAGCGCCTGCTCCTGGTCGGCCGCGAGCGCCTTGGTCGGGGCCAGGTACAGCGCGGTGGGCCGCCGCCCGGTGTTCCCGGGCGCGGCGGCGATGTTCCGAACACGGCCCGGCCCGCCGGCATCGTCCATCCCCGCCGACGCGGCGATCGCGGACAGCGGCGCCAGCCACAGTCCCAGCGACTTGCCGGACCCCGCCGAGGTGGTGATGATCGCGTCCCGCCCCTGCCACGCGGCGGCCGCGATGGCGGCCTGATGCCGCCACGGCCGCTCGATCCCGACGGCGGCCAACCCGGCGACCAGCTCCGGCGGCACCCAGGCCGGCCACGCCGCCGTGCGGCCCTTCCTGGCGGGCAGCGTCCGTTGGGCGGCGGCCCGCCCGGGACGGGTCGCGGTGAGGACCCGCAGGTAGGGGTTGACGGCCATGGGCACCATTGTCCCGCCGGGCGGTGACGCTGGCGGGTACCACCCAAACGTGTCAAAATCGACGATGTGGTTCGGTTTCACCGGACCGGGCGCGCGCCACGTGCGCGCCGCCACGCCATCGTGGGGCGAACGGTGGCTGGTCTCACGGTCACCCTGGTCACCCTCGTCGCCATCGGCGGGCTTGCCGCCTGCTCGCCCAAATCAACCAATGCCCAACCGGGTTGGGTGGCCGCCGCCCGGCTCAGGACGCTGCAGCAGGAGTGGACGCTGACCCGGCTGGGCCTCGACTCCAAACCCGTCACGCTGGTCAAGACCGCGCCGGTCACGATGACGGTTGCCTCGACCTCGATCGAAGGTTCGCTCGGCTGCGACGCGTTCGCGACCAAGTACTCCGCGACGACGGGCGGCAGCTTCAGCATCGACGTGCCGGGCGTCACGCACAACCACTGCGACGATGCCGTCCAGACACAGGCGAACGAGTTCATCGAAGCGCTCAAGGACGTGAACCAATACGAGGTGGTGGGCACCGACCACCTGAAGCTGACGGGCGGCGGCGCGACCATCACGTTCAACCACCCGGTCGTCACCGATTACGACCAGGCGACCGCGAAACACACCGCCTATTGGGGCAACTGGCGGCTCACCTCGCTGACGGCACGGGGCCAGACCGCGACGAACGTGCCGGACAACATCCTCATCACCGTGACGCTCACCAGCGGGTTGGCACGCGGCCTGGCCGGGTGCAACGGCTACGTCGCCGAAATCTCACCGTCCGGGGCCAACGGCATCGCGATCGGGCAGATCACGATGGACCTCAAGGCCTGCGGGCCGTCGCGCCAATACCTCTCGATCGAGGCCCAGTACGTCTCCTCGCTCAGCTCCGCGACCGAATGGCAGATGCCCGATATCGACACGCTGGAGTTCCTCGGCACCGGCGTCACGCTGACGTTCACACGCGTGGGGACCGAGACGGCGCCGCCGCCGCTGCCGGACAAAGTCTGAGCGCGGCCGCGCGCCTCAGACCGTCCGGCCCCGCTTCCCGGTCCCGGCCAGGTCCGCGTCCCCGGCCCGGGCATCTTCGGCCGGGCGGAGCGCATAGCCGACGCCGCGCACGGTGTGGATCATCGGTTCGCGCCCGCGGTCGATCTTGCGCCGCAAGTAGGAGATGTACAGCTCGACGATGTTCGCCTGGCCACCGAAGTCGTAATGCCAGACGCGGTCGAGGATTTGCGCCTTCGACAGGACCTTGCGCGGGTTCCGCATGAGGTAGCGCAGCAGCTCGAACTCCGTCGGCGTCAGTTCGATGGCGTCGCCGCCGCGGCGCACCTCGTGGAGGTCCTCGTCCATGACGAGGTCGCCGACCGTGAGCCGGACGTCATGGGCCTGGGAGATGGCGCCGCCGCGGCGCAACAGGCCGCGCAGCCGGGCCACGACTTCCTCCAAGGAGAACGGTTTGGTGACGTAGTCGTCGCCGCCGGCCGTCAGGCCCGCGACGCGGTCGCGCACCAAATCCTTGGCCGTGAGGAACAGCACGGGCACGTCGGGATACTCGAATCGGATCCGCTTGAGGACCTCGAGGCCGTCGATGTCGGGCAGCATGATGTCGAGCACGATGATGTCGGGGCGGTCGGCCTTGGCGGCCTCCACGGCGCCGAGGCCGGTCGTGGCGACCGTCACATCCCAGCCCTCGTAGCGGAGGGCGGCGCCGAGGAGCTGCCCGAGGGTTTCCTCGTCATCGACGACAAGAGCTTTGATTGGGGCCCCGTCGGGGCGGGTCAAGGCGCCTGTCGCGGCGCCGCTGGGGGATGCCATAGCCTGATTATCATCCAAAACGCTGTGGGCGCCCCGGGCGCAACCTGTGCCATTCCTGTGAGCATTCTGTGCCAGCAGCGGCCGGCCCGTGGGGAGACGCTGTGAGTCGCCTGAGTCTGGGGCCATGGCCCCGGGTCTGGGCCGAACCGTCTCTTAGGCTGAAACCGTGATGGATTGCGGGCGCCAGTCGCGCGGCCGCCGGCGCGCCCTGGCGCTGGCAGCCGCCGCCGCGTTCGCGCTCTCGGGCCTGGCCGGCTGCACGCCGGACCGCACTGCCGCACCGTCCCCCGGCCATGCCTCGACCGCCGCGCGGTCCCGGTCCGCCAGCCCCGCCCCGGCGATGACGCTCGCCTCCCCGACCGCGGCCGTCGGAGAGCCCATGGGCGGCGACACGGACGCGATGGACGGGGCCTGGATCGTGAGCCTCGTGGCCCACGACGCCACTCAGGACACGTCCCTGCCCGTCACGCTCATGAGCGCGATGCAGCAAGACGAGAACACGTACGTGGCCGGCCCGGCCGAGACCTGGTCGGTGACGTTCAAGGCCGGGTCCGGGGGCGGCGGTCTGACGCTGCCCACGTGGTGCGGCCAGCCGCAGCGCTACACCTACACGGCGACCGCGGCCGGCGCGTGGACCGCCTCGGTCCCCGACACGATCCTGTCCGGGACCTCGGACTGCGAGGAGTACTCGGCCAACGTGCTCGGCGCGGCGCTGTGGGCGTTGTCCCGCGTCACGACATGGGGCCTGCGCGGCCGCGACGAACTGGTCCTGTGGAACGCCTCGACCACGCTGGTCCTGACCCGGCCCGTCCAGGACACGGGCCAGGTGGCGCTCGGCAGCGGATCCGTGCCGGCCGCCAACGGCGCGGGCCAGGCCCTCGCGACCCTGCACGCCGCGCCCGCCGCCCGCCCCACCGCCGATTACGACGTGTGGAAGGCCGAGATCGAATCGTTGGAATCGGCCGATGGGCCGGTCGACCTCGCCACGCTGCCCAGCAAACCGACCATGACGGTCTCCCTCACGGAGATGACCTGGTTCGACGGTTGTTCCTACTCGACCGTGCCGTACACGATGGGCCAGCTCGGCCGCGTCATCACCGGCACGGTGACCCAGGTCGGCACCGAGTGCGCGGGCCAGGCGGCGGCCAAGGCGGCCACCACGCTGCGCGCGGTCCAGTCCGCGGGCGCGACCTGGACCAGGCCGGACGCACGCACGCTCGTCATCACGTCCGACGCCGGGACGATCCGGGCCACGCTGCGCGATTGGCGGGTCACCCCGGCCCAGTTGGCCGGCACGTGGAAGGTCCGGGCGTTGCAGTATTACCCCGGCACGTCGCGTGCCGCCGCCGCCGAGGGCGTCACGCTGACGCTCCAGGACGGCCGGGCCCGGATCACGGGAGGGTGCGGCGGCAATGGCGCCTTGGGGGCATACACGGCGGCCGCGAACGGACGCTGGGCGTGGAGCGACACGACATCCGACCCGTGTTCCGCCGAAGGAGGCAACGCCGTGGCTACAGCTCTCCAAGGGGCCGACGCCTGGCAGGCGGACACCGAGCAGCCGGACACGTTGACGATCGGCGGCGCGGACGCTCAGCTGGTGCTCGCCCGCCAGTGAATCGGCCGCGGACCATCCAGCGCGAGACGTCCGCGACCGGTCCACGCCACGCGGGGGTTTCGGCACTTGCCGCCCAAACGCGATAGCCTCGCGCCCGAAACCGTTTGGCGGGCGGCGCCCGCCCCGCCCCGGCCCAGCCCCCTGAAAGGATCGCATCGTGAGCACACCGCGCAAACTCGTGATCGTGGAGTCGCCCACGAAGGCGAAGACCATCGCCTCTTACCTCGGCGACGGCTTCGACGTCCACGCGTCCGTCGGCCACATCCGCGACCTGCCACAGCCGTCCGAGCTGCCGGCCAGCATGAAAAAAGGTCCCTTCGGCCGCTTCGCGGTCAACGTCGAGGATCATTTCCAGCCCTATTACGTGGTCGAACCGTCCAAGAAGGCGAAGGTCAAGGAGCTGAAGGAAGCGCTGGCCGGAGCCGACGAGCTCTACCTCGCGACTGATGAGGACCGCGAGGGGGAGGCCATCGCCTGGCACCTGCTCCAGGTGCTCAAGCCGAAGGTGCCGGTCAAGCGCATGGTGTTCCACGAGATCACGAAGCCGGCCATCCGCGAGGCGCTGGCCCACCCGCGGGATCTCGACATCGACCTCGTCGACGCACAGGAGACGCGCCGCATCCTCGACCGTCTCTACGGGTACGAGATCAGCCCGGTCCTGTGGCGCAAGGTGAAGGCCGGCCTGTCCGCCGGCCGTGTCCAGTCGGTCGCCACCCGCCTCGTCGTCGAGCGGGAGCGGGAACGCATGGCGTTCACGGCGGCCCAGTATTGGGACATCACGGGCCGCTTCGCGCCGGCTCAAGGGACCGCCGATGCCGGAAGCGCCTTCGCGGCCCACCTCACCCAGGTGGACGGACAGCGGGTCGCCACGGGGCGGGACTTCGACGATGCCGGACAGCTGCGGACCAAGGGGGCCGTCGCCTTGGGCGAGACGGCCGTCCGGGAGTTGGCCGCGGCGCTGGCCGAGGCCGCGTTCCAGGTCACCGATCTCCAGACCAAACCGTACAAGCGGCGGCCGGCGGCGCCGTTCACCACCTCGACGCTCCAGCAGGAGGCCAGCCGCAAGCTGCGCATGAACTCGCGCCAGACCATGCGCGTGGCGCAGCGGCTGTACGAGAACGGCTACATCACGTACATGCGTACCGACTCCGTGCACCTGTCCGAGCAGGCGCTGGCCGCGGCCCGGGCGGAGGCCGCCCACCGGTACGGCACGGAAGCCGTGCCGGCCGAGCCGCGCCGCTACGCGACGACGTCGAAGGGCGCCCAGGAGGCGCACGAGGCGATCCGGCCGGCCGGTGACGCCTTCCGCGCGCCGTCGGATCTGGCCGGGCGGCTCGCGCCGGAGGAGCTGAAGCTCTACGAGCTGATCTGGCGGCGCACGGTGGCCTCGCAGATGACGGACGCGACGGGCCAGACGGCCACGGTGACGCTCGGGGCCCGGGCGGGCGGCAAGGACGTGGCGTTCTCGGCCGCCGGCACCGTGATCACGCACCGCGGCTTCCTCGCGGTCTATGAGGAGGGCCGCGACCAGGCGCGTTACGCCGAGGCGGCGGAGCGGAAGGACGAACGGCTGCCGGAGATGGCCGTGGGCCAGGCGCTGACGGCTCGGGAGCTGGAGCCCGAGAAGCACGAGACGACCCCGCCGCCGCGCTACACCGAGGCCTCGCTCGTGGCCGCGCTCGAGAAGCGCGGCATCGGCCGGCCGTCCACCTACGCCTCGATCATGTCCGTCATCGAGGACCGCGGTTACGTCGAGCGGCACGGCCAGGC
>JAISIU010000161.1 GCA_031261885.1 Bifidobacteriaceae bacterium | reverse complement strand
GAGCCGGGCCTTTCCGGCAGTCGCCTGGTGTGGGAGGAGCTGCACTGGTGGCAGAACGCGACCGGCGCCGTGCCCGGGCCGTTCGACTGCTGGCTGGCCCACCGCGGCCTGCGCACGCTCCCGGTCCGCGTGCGCCGCGCCTCCGCGAACGCCCAGGCCGTGGCCGAGGCCCTGGCCCAGGCTCCCGGCGTCACGGCCGTGCGCTACCCCGGCCTGGCCTCTGATCCCGGCCACGCGCTCGCGGCCGCGCAGATGGCGGACGGGTTCGGCGCGGTGGTCTCCTTCGAACTGGCGACACCCGAGCTGGCCAGGGCCGTCGCCGAGGGCACCCACGTGTTCCGGCTGGCTGTCTCGCTCGGCGCCGTCGAATCCCTCATCGAATACCCCAGGACGATGACGCACTCGGCCCTTCGGGACACGCCGGAGGCCGCACCCGCCGGCCTCGTGCGCCTCGCCGTCGGCCTGGAGGACCCGGCGGATCTGATCGCCGACTTGGCCGGCGCCATCGGCCGGGCCGTCGCGGCCGGGCGGTGACAGGCCCGCGCCGCACGGGTGCCGCCCACCCGGCGGCACGGCCGCGCGGAGGGCCGCCTCGCCGCGTCATCGGACACTTCCCGGGACCGGCCCCATAGAATGATGAGCGGTGCGTCCTGACCGCGCCGAACTCCGCACCGCCCACCGTCCTACACCAGAAGGCAAGGCCAACCACCATGCAGCTCGGTCCCGACCTCACTCCCGAGGAACTGCTGCGCGCCACACTCGTCGAGGTGGCGCCCGGCACGGAGCTGCGCGACGCCCTCGACCGGGTCATCCGGGGCCGCACGGGCGCGCTGTTCGTGCTCGGCTACGACGACCAGGTCGCGGCCATGTGCTCGGGCGGTTTCGAGCTGGACGTCGAGTTCTCCGCGCCCAAGCTGCGCGAGCTCGCGAAGATGGACGGCGCCGTGGTGCTCGACTGGGAGCACCAGCGGATCGTCCGCGCGGGCGTCCAGCTGCTGCCGGACGCGACCATCGAGACGCAGGAGTCCGGCACGCGCCACCGCACGGCGGACCGCGTCGCCAAACAGTCCGGCTTCCCCGTCATCTCCGTGAGCCAGTCCATGCAGATCGTCGCGCTGTACGTGGGCGGCCTCCGGCACGTCCTCCAGGACACCGAGGAGCTCGGCTCGCGTGCCAAACAGGCCGTCGCCACGCTGGAGCGCTACCGCCAACGCCTCGACGAGGTCTCGGGCGCGCTGTCCGCCCTCGAGGTCGAGGACCTCGTGACGGTCCGCGACGCCGCCCAGGTGGGCCAGCGGCAGGAGATGGTGGCGCGCATCGCGGATGAGATCGACGGCCTGCTCCTGGAGCTCGGCACCGAGGGCCGCCTGCTCGGGCTCCAGTACCAGGAGCTGATCATCGGTGTGGCCCGCACGCGCCGGCTGCTGATCAAGGATTACATGCCGGAGCCGCTGCCCGGGCAGAGCCCGGACCAGGTGGCGGAGCAGGTGGACGGCATTGAGGCCGCGCTCTCGAGCCTCACGGCCGCCGAGCTGTTGGAGCTCGGCAACATCGCGAACGTCATGGGGATCGGGGCGTTGCCGCTCGGGCTCGACGCGCCGGTCTCGCCGCGCGGCTACCGGCTCGTCACGCGGGTGCCGCGCATCCCGCAGATCCTGGCGGACCGGATCGTCGACCATTTCGGTTCGCTGCAGCGCGTGCTCGCGGCCTCAATGGAGGACCTGGAGCAGGTGGAGGGCGTCACGGGCCAGCGGGCGCGGGCCATCCGTGAGGGGCTGTCGCGCATCGCGGAGACGTCGATGGTGGAGAGTTACGCCTGAAGTGGCGTGTCGCGGCCGGGCGGGCCGGGTGTCCTGAAACGGCCGATGCCGGCCCGGCTCAGCTGAGCGTGAAGACCGTTTCGGTTGAGCTGAGCGACCCGAGGAGGGCCTTGGCCCGGTAGGTGCCGGCCTTCGGTGCCGGTAGCCCGGAATCGCACGTGGCGTTCGAGCGTTCGCGGTTCCACGTGAACGTGATCGCCTGGTTGGCGTTCGGCTGGATCGTGTACATCGCCGTACCGGCCGTGGCTCCGGCAGCGGCCGATGCCGGAGCGGCCGCGCCGCTCACCTGGGCGGCAGCGGTGGTGGCGGCCGCCGCGCCGGATGCGCCGGCGGCGCACTGGTCGGATTCGTAGATGGCGTCCGAGCCGGACCGGATCTTCACGATGATGTCGGCCTGGTTCAGTGTGCACGCGGCTTTGCCGTTGTTCGTGACCGTGATGTTGAAGACGGGCTTGGCGCCGTCGGCGAACGTGTCGTCCGCCGCGTCGATCGTCATCTGGAGGTTCTTGGCGTCGCAGTTCGGGGCCGCGGCCGCCTTGGCGACCTGGGAGATGCTCGGCACCGCGACCTGGGCGGCCGGTGTCTCCTTCGCTGAGGAGCTGCCGGAGCCGCCCGCGACGGCCCTGATGATCATCACGACGATGAGGATGACCACGACGATGGCCCCGATGAGCACAGCGCGCCGCCGCCAGTAAACCGCCGCCGGCTCTGGCCCCACTGGGTGAAGGAGCGTGCTCACGTATTCAGAGTATGTGGAAGGCACGCCGAATGGGCGCGACCCGCCGGGGTTTTGCCCGCTGGCTTACGCTTGGACCCATGAGCGAACCGCCCCAGACGCCTCCCGACACGATGCCGTCCATCCACCTGGCCGAGGACGGCGAACCCGAGCCTGATGGTTTCCTGCCGATGCGGGACGGCGGCCTCGACACCGCGCCCGCCTACGTGCCGGGTCTGGCCCGCCGGCTGCGCGCCGAGCTGATGCGTGTCGGTTCGATCACCGCGGCGCTCGGGTGCCTCGCGGCCCTGGCCTGTGGCGCGATCGCGTACACCGTGCGCGCCACGCCCAACTGGTTCAGCTATCCCGAGGCTGCCTATGTGCTGTTGGTGGGTTGCGGTTGGGCCATCGTCACGGCGATCGTGTGCTCCATTTCCGCTGGTCAGGTGCGGGACCGGGCGAGTGCGCCGGAGGTGGCGCGGCTCGCCGCCGCGCGCCTCAAGTGGCTCGGCGTGGCGCTGCCCGTGCTGCTCGTCGTGACGATCGCCGTGTTGGCGATCGCGGCCCACACGGCCGGCGTGCTGTTGCCGGGCGTGCTGTTCGGGGTCGTTCTCATGGAGTTCGAGTTCCTGCTGCGGTGGGCCCGCCGCCGCCTCACGACGCTCGTCTGACCGATCCGGGCAAAGTTTCGGTAGCGGATCCGGGGCCGCCAGGTACCGTACCTTTGCCCGAATTTTCGAGGGCGGGGCAGGGCGCCGCCCGAGGGAAGGGGCACAATAGGGCGGGTGCGGGACAAGATCGCGGCGCGCCTCGGGGCCAGGCTGCCGGCCATCACCTACCCGCCGGAACTGCCGGTCTCGGCCCGCCGCCGCGACATCGCCCGGGCCATCGAAGACCACCAGGTCGTCATCGTCAACGGCGAGACGGGCTCCGGCAAGACCACGCAGATCCCGAAGATCCTGCTCGAGCTCGGCCGCGGCCGCGCCGGCCAGATCGGCCACACCCAGCCCCGCCGCATCGCCGCCCGTACGGTCGCGGAACGGATCGCCCAGGAGCTCGGCACCGAGCTTGGCGACATCGTCGGCTACCAGGTCCGGTTCACGGACGAAACCTCCCAGGGCACGCTCGTCAAGGTGATGACGGACGGCATCCTGCTCGCGGAGATCCAGCACGACCCGATGCTGTGGGCCTATGACTCCCTCATCATCGACGAGGCCCATGAACGCAGTCTGAACATCGACTTCATCCTCGGCTACCTGACGACGCTGCTGCCGAAGAGGCCGGACCTGAAGGTCGTCATCACGTCCGCGACCATCGATTCGGAGCTGTTCGCCCAGCACTTCCACGACGCCGACGGCCATCCCGCCCCGGTCATCGGCGTGACGGGCCGCACCTACCCGGTCGAGGTCCGCTACCGCCCCACCGACGAGCTCGTGGCCGCCGGCCTCGCCCCTGAGCCACTCGACCAGGCCACGGCCATCGTCGAGGCCGCCCAGGAGCTGACGCGCGAGGGCCCGGGCGACATCCTCGTGTTCTGCTCGGGTGAGCGCGAGATCCGCGACGCGGCCGACGCCCTCGAGGACGAGTTCGGCGAGTCCACCGAGATCCTGCCGCTGTTCGCCCGGCTCACGGCGGCCGAGCAGCACCGCGTCTTCGAGCATCACGCGCGCCGCCGCATCGTCGTCGCGACGAACATCGCCGAGACCTCGCTGACCGTGCCCGGCGTCCGCTACGTCATCGACCCCGGCACGGCCCGCATCTCGCGCTACTCGAAGGCCACGAAGGTGCAGCGCCTGCCGATCGAGCCGATCAGCCAGGCCAGCGCGAACCAACGGTCCGGCCGTTGCGGCCGCGTCGCGAACGGCATCGCGATCCGGCTGTACTCCGAGGCGGACTTCCGGGCGCGCCCCGAGTTCACGGAGCCGGAGATCCTGCGCACGTCGCTCGCCTCCGTGATCCTCCAGATGATCGCCGTCGGCGTCGCGAAGTCCCCGGCGGACATCATCGCCTTCCCGTTCGTCCAGAAGCCGGACGCCCGCAACGTCCGCGACGGCATCAACTTGTTGACCGAGCTCGGCGCGCTGCGGCCGACGGGTGGGGCGGGCCCGGCCGTGACAGCGCCCGGCGCGGACCGTCCCGTTTCGCGGCCCAGCGCGGCCGATGCCGTGCAGGCCTTTCAGAGAAAAGCGGCCGATGCCGTCGCCCCCCTCGCGCTCGCGAACGTGGCCGATGTCGTTCAGGCGCCTTCCGTAGGGGAAACGGACGATGGCGTTCAGTCACCCGCGGCGCGGGAGGACGGCGGCTCGGCGGGGGACAAGCGTGGCGTGGGTGGGCGCCGCCGGCGGCACGGCCGTCAGGGCCGGGATGAGGCCAGGCCGCGCGGGGCGCTCACGAAGATCGGCCGGCAGCTGGCGCAGATGCCGATCGATCCGAGGCTGGGCCGCATGATCGTCGAGGCCGGCCGGTTCGGCGTGGTGCGCGAGGTGCTCGTCATCGCGGCGGCGCTCACGATCATGGACGTGCGCGAACGTCCGGTCGAGTTCCGGCCGCAGGCGGACCAGGCCCACGCCCGCTTCCAGGACCCGCGTTCCGATTTCATCACGTACCTGAACCTGTGGCAGTACCTGAAGCGTGAACGCAAGGCCCGCACCGGTTCGGCCTTCCGCCGCCTGGTCCGCTCCGAGTACATGAACTACCTCCGGATCCGCGAATGGCAGGACCTGGTCCAGCAGCTGCGGCGCATCGTCAAGGCCGTCGGCATCCCGGCCGGCAAGGCGCCGGACCCGCCCCGGCTCGGTCCCGTCCGCGCCGAACGCCACGCGGCGGCCGGCGGCGGCGTCGAGGCCGCGACGGCCCAGGTCGTGGCCGCGCGGCAGGACCGCCAGGTGAAAGCGAAGGGCAAGCGGCACGGCCAAAGGGGCCGAACGGCATCGGCGGCTTCCCGCTCCCAGGGCGACGGCCCGGCATCGTCCCAGGAACGCATCCCGGAGAACGCCGAGCGGTGGGGCTGGAACTCCGACCAGATCCACCGGGCGCTGCTGCCCGGCCTGCTGTCGCAGCTGGGACAACGCCAAGAGACCGAGGTGGGCCGCCACGCCCAGGGCCGCGACGCCGAGCGCGGCCGGCCCGCCCGGCGCGGCAACCGCAACGAGTACCGGGGCGCGCGCGGGGCCAAGTTCGCGATCTTCCCGGGCTCGCCGCTGTCGAAGCACCCGCCGGCCTGGATCATGGCGGCCGAGCTCGTCGAGACGTCGCGCCTGTGGGCCCGGCAGGTGGCCCAGATCAAACCCGAATGGGCCGAAGAAGCGGGCGCCCACCTGGCCAAACGCACCTATTCCAACCCCAGGTGGTCGGAGCGGGCGGCCAATGCCGTGGTGGACGAGAAGGTGCTGCTCTACGGGCTGCCGATCGTGGCCGGGCGGACCGTGCCGCTGAACCGTTCCAACCCGGCGCTGGCACGCGAGCTGTTCATCCGGCACGCGCTCGTGGACGGCGAATGGCACACCCACCATGCCTTCTTCGCTCACAACCGCGCGCTGCTCGACGAGGCCGACGAGCTCGTGACGAGGACCAGGAGCCGTGATTTCGCGGTCGACCCGGAGGACCTGTTCGACTTCTACGACGAGCGGATCCCCGATTCGGTGACGTCGGCCAGGCACTTCGACGCGTGGTGGAAGAAGGCCAGGCAGGAGGACCCGGACCGGCTGACGCTGACGCCCGAGGGTCTCGGCCTGGCGGAGGCCGAGGAGGCGCGCGAGGGCTTCCCCGACACGTGGCCGGCCGGCGAGCACCGCCTGCCGATCACCTACGAGCTGGCCCCGGGCTCCTCCGAGGACGGCGTCACGGTCCACATCCCCGTCCAGATCGCGAACCAGATCAGGCCCGACGGCTTCGACTGGCAGGTGCCGGGCCTGCGCGTGCAGCTCATCGCCGCGCTGATCAAGTCGTTGCCGAAGGCCGAGCGCGTCGAGCTCGTGCCCGCGCCGGACACGGCCCGCGCGGCCGTGTCGCGGCTCGGCGGGCCGGAGCGTTGGCGGGACGAGTGGGGCCGGGTGGTGCCGCTGACCGAGGCGCTCGGGAAGGTGTTCCTCCAGATGCGCGGCGTCAACGTGCGCGACGACGCGTGGGACTGGGAGCGCGTGCCCGAACACCTGCGGGTCCGGTTCATCGTCGAGAACCAGAAAGGTGAGCCTCTAGCGGAGGGCCATGACCTGTTGGCCGTGGTCGGGGCCGCCACGCCCGGGCTCGATGAGGCGATCGCGTCGCTGGTCAAGGCGTCCGGCCTCGACCGGAAGGCGGGTGGGCGCGGCCGGAAGGGCGCGAAACCTGGGCCGGGTGGGCGGGCCGCCGATGACGGCGCACCGGTCGTGCCGTCGTGGGACCGGGCGCGCGATGGCGTCACGGAGTGGGATTTCGGCGACATCCCCTCGGAGATCGCGGCCCCGCTGCCGGCGGGTGGTCGCGTCGTGGGGTACCCGGCGCTCGTGGCCGGGGCCCGAGCGGACGCGGCCGCTTCGGGCGGCGGGGGCGGCGGCAAGCAGGGCGGCGGCCGGCGCCAAGGCGGCCAAGGCGGCAAAGGCGGTGGGGGCGCGGCGGCGGACTCCAGTGCCGGGGCCGGCCCGGACGGCATCGCCCTGCGGGTGCTCGGGTCGGTGGCCGCGCAGGCGGCGTCGCACCCCGCCGGCGTCCGGGAGCTGCTGCTCAAGGATCTGGCCCTGCCGACGGGCCGTGTCACGTCCCGGCTCAAGCCGGAGGCCGCGATGCCACTGGCCGCCTGGGGCCTCGGCTCGACGGACCGGTTGATCCTCGACTGTCAGGGCGCGGCCATCGACGCGGCCGTGGCGGGGAAGGGCGGCGCGCCGTGGACGCAGGCCACCTACGGGGAGCTGCGCGCCTGGCTGCGCGATGCGCTCGA
>JAISIU010000109.1 GCA_031261885.1 Bifidobacteriaceae bacterium | reverse complement strand
CGAGGCGCAGGCGCTGGAGAGGGCCAGCGCGGCGGAGACCAAGCGGGTCGCGGAGCGGCCCGCCCACGACCCGGACGGCGCGCGGTTCTTCGACGCCATCGACGGGGGCGCGTGGTGACGGGCGGCGGCACGGCGCAATCCGTCAGGGCGGGAACGGCCGCAGACGGCCCCGGCCACTGGTTGCCCGGCAGCGGCGGCCAGCCGCTGACGAGCCTGGCGGACGTGGCGCTGTGCGACCTCGACGGCGTCGCCTACCTCGGCACCAAAGCCGTCGCGGGCGCGGCCGAGGGCGTCGCAGCGGCCCGGGCCGCCGGCGTCCGGTTCCTGTTCATCACGAACAACGCGAGCCGGCCCCCGGCCGTGGCGGCCCAGCACCTGAAGGCCGTGTCCGGCATCGACGCCGCGCCGGCCGACTTCTTCACCTCGGCCCAGGCCATCGCCGGCCTGATCGCCAGCGAGCTGCCGGCCCGGTCGCGCGTCCTCGTTATCGGCGGCGACGGGCTCATGGAGGCGATCGCCGAGGCCGGGCTCAGCCCCGTGAAGCAAGCGGACGAATCACCCGTGGCCGTCGTTCAGGGGTGGGGCCCGGACGTCGACTGGGCCGAACTGGCCGAGGGCGCCTACGCGATCAACCAGGGCGCGCTGTACTACGCGTCGAACCTCGACGCCACGCTGCCCACCGAGCGCGGCTTCGCCCCGGGCAACGGCGCGCTGGTCGCTGCGCTCGTCGCGGCCACGGGCAAACGGCCCGTGACGGCCGGCAAACCCGAGCCGACCATCTACGAACAGGCCGTCGCCCGCTGCGGCGCGACCCGGCCGCTCGTGATCGGCGATCGGCTCGACACGGACCTGGCGGGGGCCAGGGCTGCCGGACTGCCGGGAGTGCTCGCGCTGACGGGCGTCAGCGACGCCGTCGACCTCGCGCTGGCGCCGCCGGCGCAGCGGCCCACCCACGTCATCGGCCGCTTGACGGACCTGACCGGAGTCCAGCCGGCACCGCGGCGGGAGGGCGCGGTGTGGCTCGTGGGTGGCGCCCAGGCGCGCTGGTCGGGAGATCGGATCGAGGCGGCCTACGGCGCCCCGGACTGGCTCGACGCGGTCCGGGCGGTCGCGCTCGCCGCGTGGGAAGCCGCCGATGCCGGACGGGAAGTCCGGCGCGAACAGATCCCGGTCGTCGTCCCCCAGGCCTGAGGCGCGGCCGGCGCGGTAGGGCCGGTGGCCGACCGGACTCCGTGCACGAACCCGTCTCCGAGGCGCTGGCTCAGCGGCCCGCTGCGGCCATCGGGCGGATCCAGTCGCCGCGGGAGACCGCGGGCGCGTGACACGGGAGGGTCGGGGGCGTCCGGCCCCCGGTTGCCGGTAGCTTTAGACGTGGCGGCCCCAGGGCCGCCCGTTTGACCGAGCCGTGGAGAGGAGCGGGCTGTGGACCCGGAGGCGCAGGCACAGCGAATCGTCGAAGAGGCCCAGCTGGCCGGTGAGGCGGACCTGCCGCAGCGGGTCGCCGCCTTTGAACAGGCGCACCGCGCCCTCCAGGACCTGCTCGCGTCGGGGGCCGAATGACCGGGCCCGGGGCCACGGGGCCGCGGCCGGACCGGGCACAGCAGGCGTAGGGGACACCAGAGGGGCCTTTAGGAGCAATGCAGCGTCGGCGCATCGACAGCGAGATGGTTCGCCGCCACCTCGCCCGCTCGCGTACCCAGGCGGCCGAGCTGATCGCGGCCGGCCGCGTCACCCTCGACGGGCAGGCCGCGGCCAAGGCCGCCACCCAGGTCGACCCGGCCCAGGCCATCGAGGTGCTGCCGGACAAGGACGGGGAACCCGACTACGCCTCCAGGGCCGGGCACAAACTGGCGGGCGCGCTCGACGAACTGGCCAGGCGCGGTGACCCCGTGGATCTGACCGGCGCCATCGTGCTCGACGCCGGCGCCTCGACCGGCGGCTTCACGGACGTCGTGCTGAGGCGCGGCGCGGCACTCGTCTACGCGGTCGACGTCGGCTACGGCCAGCTCTCCTGGAGCCTCCAGACCGATCCGCGCGTCGAGGTGCGGGACCGCACGAACGTGCGCTTCCTGAAGGCCGGGGACTTCGACCCGGCCCCCGGCGTCGTGGTCGGGGACCTCTCGTTCATCTCGCTGACCACGGTGCTGCCCGCGCTCGTGGCCGCCGCCCTGCCCGGCGCGGCCTTCTACCTCATGGTCAAACCGCAGTTCGAGGTCGGCAAGAGGGCCCTGCCGCGCGGCGGCGTGGTGCGCGACCCGGCGCAACGGGCCGGCGCCGTCGCGAAGGTCGCCCAGGCCGCGGCCGGCCTCGGCCTCGGCGTCGAGCACGTCGTGCGCAGCCCGCTGCCCGGACCCAGCGGCAACGTCGAGTTCTTCCTCGCGCTCACCAGGGCGGCCCGGCCCGCGCCGCGCGCCGTCGCGGCCCAGATCGCCGCCGAGACGGGCGCGCCGCTCGAAGGAGCGTGGACCGAGGCGCTCGACGCCGCGGCCGACCCGAGCTCGGGTGAGGTGCAGCGCGCGGCGACCCCGCCGGCGGCGGGTGACGGCCCGGCATCGTCGGCTTCCCACCCGGCGCCACCCGTCCCGGGCGACGGACCGAACCGTCCCGTCCGGCCGCCATCGGACACCGCCCGGCCGGGCCGGGCCGCTAGGGTGGCGCTGAAGACCGATTTGGAGGACAGATGAGGGGCGTGTCGCGTGCGCTTGTCGTCTCGCACCCGCTCGCGCCCACGGCGCAGCGGCTGGCCGGACGCGTGGCCGCGCAACTGGGCACGGGCGGCTGGGAGGCCGTGCCGATCGAGGACGACGACGGCGGCGACTTCGCGGCGGCGGTCGCCCTCGGCGGGGACGGCACGTTCCTGCGGGCGGCCGAGCGGGTGCGCGGGCGCGCGATCCCGATCCTCGGCGTCAACGTCGGGCACATGGGTTTCCTCCAACAGGCCGATGTCGAGGACCTCGACACCGCGCTCGCCCGGCTCATGGCCGGCGACTACACGGTGGAACGGCGCGCCACGGTGCGCGCGGAGGTGACGGGGCCGAACGGGCACAAATCGCAGGGCTGGGCCGTCAACGAGGCGACGCTCGAGAAAACGATGACGCAACGCATGATCGAGGTGGAGGTGCTGGCCGACGGGCACCCGATCTCGACGTTCGGCTGCGACGGCGTGGTCTGCGCCACCCCGACCGGCTCCACGGGCCACGCGTTCTCCGGCGGCGGACCGATCGTGTGGCCCCAGGTCGACGCGATGCTCGTCGTGCCGCTGGCCGCGCACGCCCTGTTCGTGCGTCCGCTGATCGTCGCGCCGAGCACGGTCGTGACGATCGAGATCCTGCCGACCTCCCGGTCCGAGGGTGAGGTGTCGTTCGACGGGCGGCGGTCGCTGCCCGTGCCCGTGGGCGGCCGCGTCGACGTGCAGCACTCGAGCGAGCCGGTCCAGTTGATCCGGTTCGAGCCCGAACCGTTCGCGGACCGGCTCGTGCGCAAGTTCGCGCTGCCGGTGTCCGGCTGGCGCAAGGGGGAGGCCTGGGACCGCGGCACGGGCAAGGCCGGTGGGGCCGACCCATGCTGAGGCGGTTGGACGTCAGCGACCTCGGCGTGATCGGACACGCCGAGATCGAGTTCGCGCCCGGGTTCACGGTGATCACGGGCGAGACGGGCGCGGGCAAGACGATGCTGCTGGCCGCGCTCGGACTGCTGCGCGGCGGCAAGGCCGACCCGGGCCTGATCCGGGCCGGAGCGGACCGGGCCCAGGTGGAGGGCGTGCTGACGGTCGCGGACCCGGCCTCTGACAACCAGGGCGACGCGGCGGCGGAGGCCGCCGGCCCGGATGAAGCGGCTACCGAGGACGCTGGAACCGCCGCCGGCGGGGTGGACGGGCTCGGGGCGGCGGCCGCCCGGGCCGGGGCCATGATCGAGGACGGCGAACTGATCGTCGCCCGCTCCGTCAGCCCGGGCCGCAGCCGCGCAGTGCTCGGGGGCATGGGCGTGCCGGCCGGCGTGCTCGCGCGGCTCGTCGAGCCCGTCATCACGGTGCATGGCCAATCCGACCAGATCCGGCTGCGGTCAGGCGCGCAGCAGCGGGCGCTGCTCGACCAGTTCGCCGGGCCCGCCCACGGCGCGCTGCTCGCCGAATACCGGGCCGCGCACGGCCGCGTCCAGGCCGTCGCCGCGCGCCTCGAACGGCTCACGGCCCAGGACCAGACCCAGGCCCGCGAGGCCGACGCCCTCCTGGCCGGCATCAAGGAGATCGAAACGGCCGCCCCGGTCCCGAGCGACGACACGCTCGACGCCCGCATCGCCCGCCTCGCGTCGGCCGAGGACCTGCGCCTGGCCGCCGCCCAGGCCCACGCCCAGCTGGTGGGCGCCGACGCGGTCGACGACGCGCCGGACGCGTCGAGCCTCCTGGCCCAGGCCGGCCGCGTCCTCGAGGAGGCCGGCCACACCGACCAGGCGCTGGCCGCCCTCGCCGCCCGGCTGAAAGAGGCCGCCTACCAGGTCCAGGACGTCGGCGAAGAGCTGGCCAGCTACCTGGCGGGCCTCGACGCCGACCCGGCCCAGCTCGAAGCCCTCGAGGCCAGGCGCGCCGAGATCGGAGCCCTGCGGCGCAAGTACGGCGCCACCGTGCCCGAGATCCTCGCCTGGGCCGAGCAGGCCAAGCTCAGGGCCGAGGACCTCGACGCCTCCGGCGAACGCCTCGCCGAGCTGCGGGACGAGCTCGCGGCGGCCGAGGCCGAACGCGGCCGGCTGGCCGGGCTCCTCACCGAGGGGCGGACGGCCGCGGCCCGGCGGCTCGAAACCCACGTGGACCAGGAACTGGCCGCGCTGGCGATGGCGGGCGCCCAGCTGCGCGTCGCGGTCGAGCCCGTCGCGCCGGGCGCCGACGGCCAGGACGCCGTCACCTTCCTGCTCAGGCCGCACCCGGCGGCCCCCGAGAGGCCGCTGGCCAAGGGCGCCTCCGGCGGCGAGCTGTCCCGCATCATGCTGGCGCTCGAAGTGGCGCTGGCCGGCGCCGCCGAGGACGAGGCGGCAGCGGGGGACCCGGCCGGCGGCCCGGACGCCGAGGCGCCGGCGCTCACCATGGTGTTCGACGAGGTCGACTCCGGCGTCGGCGGGCGCGCCGCGCTCGAGGTGGGGCGGCGGCTGGCCCGGCTGGCGCGCCGCGCCCAGGTCATCGTTGTCACGCACCTGGCGCAGGTCGCGGCCTTCGCCGACGCCCAGGTGGTCGTCGAGAAGACGGGCGCGGAGGCCGAGGTCCACGTCGTCACGGGCCAGGAACGCGAGCGCGAACTGGCCCGCATGCTCGGCGGCCAGGCCGACTCCGCCGCCGCCCGCCACCACGCCCGCGAACTCCTGGCGCTGGAGGCCTGATGCCCCCGACCGACCCCACGCCCCACACCCGGGCGAGCAGCCCCGCCGCACCGCTCCCGAAGGCGCCGCCCCCACCCCAGGAGGTAACGGCATCGGACGCCCCCGACCAGGCCGGGCCGCACGGCAAGGGCCGCGGCCCGATCAAGCGGCTGCTCGGCATCGGCCGCGCGCCG
>JAISIU010000041.1 GCA_031261885.1 Bifidobacteriaceae bacterium | reverse complement strand
CCTTCTTCGGCGATTACTTCCCGGGCGACCAGTTGGCGGGCGTCGTCTTCGCGCCCGCGGGCGACCAGGACTTCACGGTGGGCGGGGACTCTTACCCGGCGCGTGTCCGGGCGCAGTTGCCGTCCTACTCCGACGCGCAGTCGGACAACTGGGTCCTGGCCGGCGCGATCCCGATCCATCTCGCGGTCGAGGGTCCCGGTTCGATCGTGGCCAGTGGGGAGACGGTCCGCGACGAGGGCGACTTCCTGGTCCGGCCCGGCGCCTCTCAGTCGTTCGCCTTCCGGCCGCTCATGGATGGCGCCCAGGTGACGGGCCTGAAGGTGGACGGCCAGACGGTCGCGCCGCGCGCCAGCTACGCGGTTTCGAATGTGGTCCAGGAGCGCTCCATCGAGGTCCGGTTCACGATGCCGATGGCGACGCGTCCGGTCCCGGAGCAGGTCCACCAGGTGCCGCCGCCGGATCACACGATCCAGGTGACGGCCGGGCTCGGCGGTATGGTCGCCCCGGCGGGCGCGCAGCCCGTGTCCGATGGCGGCTCGCTGTCGGTCGCGATCAAGGCGGCGCCGTACTACCGGGTCGATCGCGTGATCGTCAACGGCCAGAACATCGGCGCGGTCGGCAGTTACAACTTCGACCATGTGACGTTCGACCAGACGCTGACCGCCTACTTCGTGCGCGATGTGAAGAAGGTGAAGGCCTCGCAGACGACGGTTCGGTTGGTCAAGGGCCACAAACTGAAGGTCGTGGCGCGCGCTTATATGGCCGGGCCGGGCGCGGGCGGTATGAGCGGGACGGCCAAGGTCCGGTGGTCGAGCTCGAGGCCATCGGTGGCGGGCGTCACGGCCAGCGGCACGATCAAGGGGAAGAAGGCCGGCCGGGCGACCCTGAAGGCGCGGGCGGGCGGCCGGTCCGTGACGGTCCGGGTCACGGTCGTGGCCCGGCGCGGGGCGGGTGTCGCGTCGGTCCGGGCGCGCGTCCCGAAGTCGCTCAGGGTGCATCAGGTGGCTTGGGTCACGGGCACGCCGAAGCCGGGCACGGCGGTCGGGGCGCGCGTCACGTACCGGAGTTCGGCGCCGGCGGTCGCGTCGATCGATTCGGCGGGGCGGCTCACGGCGACGAAGGCGGGCCGTGCGGTCATCACGGTCCGCGCGGGCGGCAAGTCGAAGCGGGTGCGTGTGACCGTCAAGTGATTGGAGGGTGACCGTCCAGTGAGACGGCGGGGAACAGTGGCCGATGCCGGATGGTTGCGGTGCGTGGCGAGAGTCCGGTGGGCGGCGCCTCCCCACCGTCCGGGTGACGTCTGATGGCGTGCCCGGCCCGCGTCATCGTTCGTGATGGCGGCGGTACGGCGCCGCTGGCCGGCCCGCCCGGCAGTCCGCCGCGTGGCCCCATCGCGCGTCGGCCGCACCCCACCGTTGACTTCGCCATGGGTGAAATGGTTAGCAAGAACCCTGCCCGCGGGTGAAAACCCCTCGGCGTTAGTTACGCTACCGTCACTTTCTTCCTAGCGTGAGGGCCATCGCTCAGCCGCGTCGGCGGTGCCGTGGGGGCGGCCAACAAAAGGATGGCGACCGACGGCGCGGCTGAGCGACCCCTGGCCGTCGCGTCCGTGACACCGCTGGCGCGCGGCTCTCCGACACCGATCGCGCGCGCCGCTCCTCCCGGCGGCCCCGGGCGCGATCCCACGCCCGCCCTCCGCGGGCAACCACGCACAACGGAGGAATACGGATGAGTTCCAACCCCAGCCCCAGCCCCAGCCTTTCCAACGACCGCACGACCAGGGCCATACGCCTGGGCCGGCTCGCGACGGCCGGTCCGCTCGCCCGGCCCGGCGCCGGCCGGCCGGCCCAGAGCCGCGCGGTCCAGGCACGGGGCGCCAAGGCTCCAGCGGTCCCGAGCGCGGCCGCGCCGCCCGCCACGGCCACACCGGGCGACGGCGCCGCCCAGGCCCCCCGTCCCGGGGCGACGCCGCGCCAGGTCAAGGTCGCGGTCGTGGCCTCCGACCCGCTGCTCCGGACGTTGATCCGCGACGCCATCAGCGCCGACCGGGCGCTGCTCGTCACGGTGACGGCGGCCGGCGCCGAGACGGCCCGCAAGGACATCGAGCCGGGCCGCGCCGACGTCGCGATCATCGACGTCGACCTGGCCGACGGCAACGGCCTGGCCCTCGCGGTCTCGCTGCAGCGGGCCGACCCGAGGCTGCGCGTCATCCTGCTGGCCGACCCGACGAACCTCGGTTTCGCGCTGCAGCTCAGGCACGGCCAGCCGCGCCGTTGGAGCGTCATGGCCAAGCACACGATCGAGAGCGGCGAATGGCTGGCGCGGGCCGTCATCGCCGTCGCGGCCGGCTCGACCGTGACGAACCTCGGCGAGGCCGACGACAGCCCGTCCCCGAACCACCTGGCGGACGTCCTGACCGACGCCCAGATGCAGGTGCTGAGGCTCTCGGCCCAGGGCCTGTCCACGGGCCGGGTCGCGGAGCTGCTCGGCCTCGCGCCGAAGTCGGTGGAGAACCACCTCCACGCCGTCTACCGCGTGCTCGGCGTGCAGTCGAAGGACCTCTCGCCGAGGGTCGCAGCCGTCGTCGAGTACCTGAAATGGGAGAACCGCGGCTGAACCCCGCGGTCCGCGCAAAGTTTCGGCACCAGAAGTGCCCCGATACGGTACCGAAACTTTGCGCGGATCTTTCTTTGGGCGTGCCGTCAGGCACGAGCCGGCGCGGGGCGGCCCGGCGTCATCGCCCAGGTGCGTGAGAGACTGGAGACATGCCGAACGCTCCGCTCGATCCCGCCGTCGCCGCCCGCCTGAAGTTCGATTCCCAGGGCCTGCTCCCGGCCGTCATCCAGCAGTACGACACCGGTGAGGTGTTGATGGTCGG
>JAISIU010000309.1 GCA_031261885.1 Bifidobacteriaceae bacterium | reverse complement strand
TCCTGGTACGTGTCCGCCGAGTCGAAGAAGTTGATGCCGGCCTCGCGGCAGCGCCGGTACATCTGCCCGGCGGTCGCCTCGTCGGCGTCGCCGCCGAACGACATCGTCCCCATGCACAGCGGCGACACCTTCACACCCGTGTCGCCAACGGTCACGTACTCCATTGTCGGTTCCCTTCTCCGTGGCGGGCGGCGTCCGATGCCGGCCCCGCCGTCACGCTAGCACCGCACCAGCCACCCGGGGCGGGGTTCCCGGAGCCGCTGGGGGGACGCCTCCACCAACCCAGCCCCCGCCCTTGATGGGTGGGGAACAGGATGCCAGGGGGGTGTGACAGAAATTCGGCGCGATCCTGGGGTTTTGCCGGCGCGTTCGCTAAGCGCGCAAGGAATCCGTCACGGCCGGCGGGCGCGGGCGTGGGTGACGAGCTCGTCGCGGTGGATCGCCTCCACCGCGCGGTCGCGGCCGAGCCGGGCGGCGATCTCGTCGAGCGTCAGCCCGGCGACCTGCGCCATGTCCGATGCCGGGTACCCGGCCAGGCCGCGCGCGATCACGTGGCCGTCCGGACCGGCCACCTCGACGGGCTCGCCGGCGCCGAAGTCGCCGTCGACGCCCGTCACCCCGACCGCGAGCAGCGACTTCTTACCGACCGTGATGGCGCGGGCCGCGCCCTCGTCCACCGTGAGGCGGCCGCGCGGGGCGGCCGCGTAACCGAGCCACAGCCGTTTGGGGCTGAGGCGGGCGCCGGTGGCCGCGAAGAACGTGCCGGGGACCTCGGAAGCCGGGGTGGCCGGGTCGAGCGCCGATGCCGCGAGCCGCGCGGCCGTGAGGAAGACGGGGATGCCGGAGCTCGTGGCGAGGCCGGCGGCCTGGATCTTGGCCCGCATGCCGCCGGTGCCGACGGCCGAGCCGCGCCCGGAGATCTCGAGCCCGGCCAGATCCGCCGCGCTGTCCACGCGCGCCACGAGGCGCGCGGCCGCGTGCGACGGCGGCGCGGTGTAAAGGCCGTCGATGTCGGTCAGCAGCACGAGCCCGTCGGCCCGGACGATGTGGGCCACGAGCGCCGCCAGCCGGTCGTTGTCGCCGAACCGGATCTCGTCGGTGGCCACGGCGTCGTTCTCGTTGACGACGGGCACGATCCCGCGCGCGAGCAGCGCCCGGAGCGCCCGGCGGGCGTTGCTGTAGCGCGAGCGGTGCACCACGTCGCCGGGGGTCAGCAGCACCTGGCCGGCCACGAGGCCGTGCCGCGCGAAGGCCTCGGTGTAGTGGGCCATGAGCAGTCCCTGGCCCACGGAGGCGGCCGCCTGGGCCTCCGCCAGGTGCCTGGGGCGGGCGGCCAGGCCCATGGGGCCCATGCCGGCGGCCTGGGCGCCGGAGGAGACGAGCACGGTGTGCCCGCCGCGAGCGGCCCGCCCGGCCAGCGCGTCGACGAGGGCCTCGAGCCGGGCAGGCGCGAGGAACCCGGCCGGGTCGGTCAGGGAGCTGGAGCCGACCTTCACGACGAGCAGCGGCGCGGCCGCCAGCCCGGCCCGGTCCCGCGCGGGTCCGGGAACAGTGTCCGATGCCGGGTGGCCGGATTGGGCCGGCACGGGCAAGTCCGGCGGGGGGAAAGAACCATTAGCCTCCACGCCCAATGTCGGACGGGGACCCTGGGCGGGGACGTCCGGGCGGGGTTGGTCTGCGGGGGTGGGGGAAACGGGGGACATGTCAGGGTCAGTCCTCTCGGCTCGGGTCGGTCCATTTACCGGCGCGGCGCTCGGTCCACAGTTCCTCGCGGGCGGCGGCCTTGGCGTCCATGCGGTCGTGGTAGCGCTCGCGCTTCTGGCCGCGCGTGGGGCGGTGGCGGTCCTCGAGGCGGGAGTCGGTGCCCCGCGAGCCGAGCAGCTCCGGGCCGGTCTGGAGCGTGGGCTCCCATTCGAAGATGACGCCGCCCTGGTCCGGGCCGATCACGACCTCGGCGCCGGCCACGGCCCCGGCCTTGATCAGCTCGTCCTCGACGCCGAGGCCCGCGAGCCGGTCCGCCAGGTAGCCGACGGCCTCGTCGTTGGCGAAGTCGGTCTGCGCCACCCAGCGTTCCGGTTTGGCGCCGCGCACCTGGTAGAACACGCCCGAGGATTTGGTGCGCCTGGTGACCGCGAAGCCGGTCTCGTCGACCGGCGTGGGGCGCAGCACCATCCGGGCCGGCGCGGGCGGCGGTGCCGCGGCCCGGACCTTCGCGACGAGCCCGGCCAGCGCGAACCCGAGTTCGCGCAGCCCCTCGTGGGTGGCCGCGGAGACGGCGTAGACGGGCCAGCCGCGGGCCTCCAGGTCGCCGCGCACCATCTGGGCGAGGTCGCGGCCGTCCGGGACGTCGATCTTGTTCAGCACGATGACGCGCGGCCGTTCCATGAGCGGCAGCCCGGCGCCGCCGCCCGGCCCGAGCGCGTCGGCGTAGGCGGCCAGTTCCTGTTCGATGGCGTCGAGGTCGCTGGCCGGGTCGCGGCCCGGCTCCAGCGTCGCGGTGTCGAGCACGTGGCAGATCACGCCGGACCGTTCGATGTGGCGCAGGAAGTCGAGCCCCAGGCCCTTGCCCTCCGACGCGCCCGGGATCAGGCCGGGCACGTCCGCGATCGTGAACCGGATGTCACCGGCCTCGACCACGCCGAGGTTCGGGATCAGAGTGGTGAACGGGTAGTCGGCAATCTTGGGCCTGGCCTGGCTCATGGCCGCGATCAGCGAGGACTTGCCGGCCGAGGGGAAGCCGACGAGCGCGACGTCGGCGATCGACTTCAGCTCCAGCACCACCTCGCGGGTCTCGCCCGGCTCCCCGAGCAGCGCGAACCCGGGGGCCTTGCGCCGTTTGCTGGCGAGCGCCGCGTTGCCGAGCCCGCCGCGGCCGCCGCGGGCGGCCACGTAGCGGGCGCCCGCGCCCACGAGGTCCGCCAGCTCCTCGCCCTCCGGTGTGCGGATCACGGTGCCGTCCGGGACGGCCAGCACGAGGTCGGCGCCGGCCGCGCCGGGCTTGTTGCCGCCGATGCCGGGCTTGCCGGCCTCCGCCCTGGCGTTCGGCGAGTGGTGGTAGGTCAGGAGCGTGCTGGCGTCGGGGTCCACCGCGAAGATGACGGAGCCGCCGTTGCCGCCGTTCCCGCCGTCGGGGCCGGCCAGCGGTTTGTACTTCTCACGCCGGATCGAGGCGCACCCGTTGCCGCCCTTGCCGGCTTCCAGGCGCAGGCGCGCCCGGTCGACGAATTCCGCCATCGTTCCTCTTCAGGTCAGATCCAGTTGCCCGGAAAAACGGGAGACCGCCGGGAGAGCGAAGCGCTCTCGACGGCGGTCTCCTGGATGTTGTGCGTCGATGCCGTGCTCAGGCAACCGGGTCGACGTCGATGACGCGGCGACGGCCGCGGCTGCCGAACTTGACGGCCCCGGCGCGCAGCGCGAACAGGGTGTCGTCCCCACCGCGGCCCACGCCGTTGCCGGGGTGGAAGTGCGTGCCGCGCTGGCGGATGATGATCTCGCCGGCGTTCACGACCTCGCCGCCGAAGCGCTTGACGCCAAGCCGCTGGGCGTTGGAGTCACGACCGTTGCGCGAGGCGCTCGCGCCCTTCTTGTGTGCCATTGTCTGAGTCCCTCCAGAGCCTTACTTGATGCCGGTGACTTCGAGGCGCGTCAGGTCCTGACGGTGGCCCTGGTGACGGCGGTAGCCGGTCTTGTTCTTGTAGTGGAGGATGCGGATCTTGGGGCCGCGTTCCTCCCCGACGATCTTCGCCGTGACCTTGACCTTCGCGAGCTCTGCCGCGGAGGAGGTCACCTTGTCGCCGTCCACGAGCAGCACGGCCGGCAGCTCGACGGTGTCACCGGTTGCCCCGGCCAGACGGTTGGTCAGGAACTGATCGCCGACGGACACCTTCTCCTGCCGCCCACCGGTCTTGACGATCGCGTACACCACGAGGTTGCTCATTTCTCCTTGAAAAGCTTGGGTTTGCCCTGAGACGCCGAGGCGCCGGGGCCGGTGGCGGGCCGCGCGAGAACCGCGCGTCACCGAGCGCACCAGCGCTCTAGCTTACGGGTTCAGGCCCGGCCTGGTCAAACCACCGGCCCGGCGGCGCAGCGGCCGTCAGGCGATGATGCGGACGGCGAGCACGCCGTCGGCGGCCCGGAGTTTCTCGACAAGCGCGGTCGGGACGTCGCCCGCCACGTCGACGATGTTGTAGGCCAGGTCGCCGCGCGACTTGTTCAGGAGGCCGAGGATGTTGAGCCCGGCCCCGCCCACGAGCGTGGAGATTTCGCCGATGACGCCGGGGTCGTTGCGGTTCGCGATCGTGACGCGCGTGGCGCCCTCGGTGCGGGCCATCTCGGCCGCCGGGAAGTTCACGGAGTTGACGATGTTGCCGTCCTCCAGGTAGGCGCGCAGCTCGTCGGCGGCCATGACCGCGCAGTTCTCCTCGGCCTCGCCGGTGGAGGCGCCGAGGTGCGGCAGCGTCACGACGTTCTCGTGCTTGTTCAGCGCCGGGCTCGGGAAGTCGCAGATGTAGCTGCGGAGCTGGCCGGCCTCGAGGGCCGCGATGACGGCGGCCTCGTCGACGATCGGCCCGCGCGCGAAGTTCAGCAGCACGGCGTCCGGCCGCATGTGCCCGATCTGCTCGGCGCCGATCAGGCCCGTGGTGGCCGGCAGCAGCGGGACGTGGACCGTGACGATGTCGGCGGCCTTCAGCAGCGTGTCGGGGCTCGCGACGCGCTCGATGGACGGGTTCAGCTTCCAGGCGTGCTCGACGGTGATGGCGGGGTCGAAGCCGAGGACGCGCATTCCGAGCGCGGCCGCCGCGTTCGCGACGAGGATGCCGACCGCGCCGAGGCCGATGACGCCGAGCGTGCGGCCCGGCAGCTCGAAGCCGACGAAGTTCTTCTTGCCGGACTCGACGGCCTTGGTCATCGAGTCCGGGTCGCCCTCGAGCCGGTGGGCGAAGGTGGCGCCCGGCACGATGTTGCGGGCGGCCAGGAAGATCGCGGCGATCACGAGCTCCTTGACGGCGTTGGCGTTCGCGCCGGGCGTGTTGAACACCGGGATGCCGAGGGCCGAGTAGTCCGGGATCGGGATGTTGTTCGTGCCGGCGCCGGCGCGGGCCACGGCCTTGACGGAAGCCGGGATCGGGACGCCGTGCAGCTTGAAGCTGCGCAGCATGATGGCGTCCGGGTCAGAGACCTCGGAGCCGACCTCGTAGGAGTCTGCGGGCAGCCGGCTGAGGCCGGTCTGGGAGATGGCGTTGAGGGTCTTGACGCGGTAGGTCATGAAGCGATCTTCTTCCTTCGAGGTCGTGTTGATGCGGTGTGTTCGGATATGCGGAGTGTCTCAGTGGGCCGCGTTGGCCCGGGGCCCAAAGTCTCGAGCTCCCCGGGGCCGGCGTCCGGCCCCGGGGAGCTCGTGGCGGGTGGTTCAGCGGTGGGACTGTTCGAACTCGCCCATGTACTTGATGAGCGTGTCGACGCCCTCCTGCGGCATGGCGTTGTAGATCGAGGCGCGGATGCCGCCCACGGAGCGGTGGCCCTTCAGGTTCTCCATGCCGGCCTTGGCGGCGCCGGCCACGAACTCGGCCGTCAGCTCGTCGGAAGGCAGCGTGAAGTCGACGTTCATCCAGCTGCGCGCGTTCTCGGCGACCGGGTTGGTGTACAGCTGGGAGTTGTCGATCGCGGCGTACAGCGACTGGGCCTTGGCCTGGTTGCGCTGCGCCATGGCCGGGAGGCCGCCCATGTTCTTGACCCAGTCGGTGACGAGGCCGAGCAGGTAGATGCCGAAGCACGGCGGCGTGTTCAGCATCGAGTCCTTGGAGTCCATCTGGGCCCAGTCCCACACGTTCGGCGTGGTGGACCGCGCGTGGCCCTCGAGGTCCTTGCGCACGATGACGAGCGTGAGGCCGGAGGGGCCGAGGTTCTTCTGGGCGCCGGCGTAGATGACGCCGAGCTTGGAGACGTCGAACGGCCGCGACAGGATCGTGGAGCTCATGTCCGCGACGAGCGGCACGGCGCCCGTCTCGGGGATGTAGCCGAACTCGACGCCGCTGATGGTCTCGTTCGGCGTGTAGTGGACGTACTTGGCGGTCGGGTCGATGACGATGTCCGATGGCGCGGGGGTGGTCGTGTAGTTCGAGGCGGCCTGGTCGGCGATCACCTCGGTGGCGACGCCCTGGATCTGGGCGGCCTTGACGGCCTTGCTGGACCAGGAGCCGGTGTTGATGTACTGGGCCTTCTCGCCCGGCAGGGCGAGGTTCATCGGCACGGCCGAGAACTGGCCGGTGGCGCCGCCCTGGAGGAACAGCACCGAGTAGTTGTCGCTGATGCCGAGCAGGTCACGGATGCCCTGTTCGGCATGGGCGGCGCAGTCTTTGAAGGCGCCGGACCGGTGGGACACCTCCATGACGCTCATACCGGAACCTTGCCAATCAGTGAGTTCCGCTTGGGCTTTTTCAAGGACTTCGAGTGGGAGCATGGCGGGGCCAGCCGCAAAGTTGTAAACACGCACGAGTCATATTCTGCCATCCCTTTGAGGTGGCCGGGGACACCGGTGGTGTGATGCAAGTCACGTGGGTGGTGGGCCGGGCACGTTCAAGGGGTGTCCGATGGCGGCCCTCCCCCGTGCGCGAACCGCCAGGCAGGGACTAGTTTCGTGGGTGACGGGAGGGACCGGGCGCCGCCGGTGGGCCCGGGCGGCTCGCGCCGCGTCCCGATTCGCAAAATCAAAGAAGGATTAGCGTCACCCCCATGGCAAGGCAAAGAAACGGGCAGCACGGCGGCCGGCGGATGGAACCGCGCGGCGATGTCGCCGCCTGGCTCGCGAGCCTCCCGATCGACGAGCCGATCCGGGTCTCGACGGGCCTGGTCCGGCTGAAGGCGCCGACCGCCACGTCGGTGCTCCTGCTGCTCGATTCCGTCCCGAGCTCCGAGCTGGACCTGGCCGATCCGACGTATCTGGCCTTCGAGTACATGCAGTGGATGACGGCCGTGGTCCTCGGCCGCTTCCCGCCGGCCGAGACCGGCCGCCTGCGCGCCCTGCACCTGGGCGGCGGCGGCTGCGCCCTGCCCCGCGCCCTCGCGGCCCACTACCCCGCCGCCCACCAGCTGGTCATCGAGCTCGACGCCAAACTGTGCGAGCTGGTGCGGGCCTGGTTCCGCCTGCCGCCCGCCCCGTTCCTCAAGCTGCGGCCGCAAGAGGCGGGCGAGGCGCTCCGGGCGGCCAAGCCCAAGAGCCGCGACGTCATCGTGCGCGACGCCTTCTACTTCGGCCGCGTGCCGCCGCAGCTGACCGGGCCCGATTACCAGGCACAGTGCGCCCGCGTCCTGGCCCCCGGCGGCCTGTACCTGGCGAATTGCGCGG
This sequence comes from Bifidobacteriaceae bacterium, assembly GCA_031261885.1. Classification (GTDB taxonomy): domain Bacteria; phylum Actinomycetota; class Actinomycetes; order Actinomycetales; family WQXJ01; genus JAISIU01. The sequence goes on along the minus strand of JAISIU010000309.1, from coordinate 7,186 downwards.
GCACCACGACGCTCGACGCCGCGAAGGCCGAGGTCCGGGCCGCGGCCGCCGTCTTCCCGCACGTGGCCGCGATCGGCGAGCCGGCCCAGTTCAAGGGGCGGCGCTGGGGCAACATCGTGATCGCGGGCTCGACGGCGGAGCTGCCGGCCGGCCTCGAACGCGATCTGCGCAAGCTCGCGGCCCCGGCCCGCGCCTACGTGGACGCCGACGCCATCGCCTGGGCCCGCTGACTGAGTAGTTTCACGCAGCGGATTACGCGCTAAGCGGAAACTTGGCGCGAGTGCTGTCAAAGTTCCGTGAAAGCGGGTGCCCACACACGTTTGGGCATGTTCCAATGGCCGGACGGCGGCCCGTACGCGCCCTTCTTCCAGCCCCAACCAGGCCGCCCGGCACATCTATGACACTGAACCGCTCCACTCCATATCCGGCACGCCCGCTCCCGCGGCGCCGCGGCCTCGTGCGCGCCACCGCCTGCGGCGTCCTCGCTCTCGGGCTGACCGGCGGCACGGCGCTGCTGCCCGCCGCCGCGGAACCCGCCCCGAGCCCATCGGCCGAATCCCCGGCCCCGGACCCGAACCCAAGCCCCTCCGCCGCGGCCGCCGCCGCGCCCACCACCTGGCAGTACGACATCTCCGGGCTGCTCCCCGCCGGCGTCGAGCTCGGCCCCGCGCCCGCGGCCGAAGGCGGCCTCCTGACCGCCGATTACGTCACGTGGCTCAACCGGCGGGCGCAGGCCTTCGTCGCCTCGCACGCCGACTGGTACCTCACCAGCTACGCGCGCCGCTGCCCCGTCCTCGCCGCGAACCTCAACGGCTACGACTCCTCGGACCACGCGACAGCCTACGACTGGTGGCTCGGCTTCGCGGCCCACGGCCAGGCCCACCTCGCGGACACCAATCCGCCCGCCGGCGCGCTCCTGTTCTTCGCGGCCACGTCGAGCAACCCCGCCGGACACGTCGCCGTCTACCTCGGCGACGGCAAGATCGCCTCGAACGACATCGACTCCCACGGCCAATTCCGCTCCGGCGGCGTCGGCATCTTCTCCGTCACGGACCCGCTCGCGGCCGGTTCGTTCGCCAGCTGGACGGACCCGACCTACCTCGGCTGGACGCCGCCGCGCTTCACGTCGCGCGTCATCGCCCACGGCCGCCCCGCCGACGTCTTCGCCGGCCCGGGCGCCGAGGTCGTCGACGCCTCACGCGACTCGAGCCCGGGCTCGCTCGCGCCCGCTCGCTGACGCCCCGGCCGCTCAGGCCGCCGGCGCGTCCCCCGGCGTCCCGCCGGAAGGCCGCGGCCCCGCCGGACCCGGCCCACCGCCATCGGGCGCTTCCCCACCCGCGGAAGGTCCGCCATCGGGCGCTTCCCCGTCCGTGGGCAGGCCGGCATCGTCCGTGTCCGCGTCCGGCTCCAACGGTGTGACCCCGCCGCCGGACTTCTTCCACCCGCTCTTCGCCTGCTGGTCGAGGTAGGCCTCGATCTCGCGCGCGATCTCGTCGCCGTCGGGCAGATCCTCCGGAATCCTCATGGGCCGCGCGGGCAGCTGGCGCGGGTGGCGCCGGTCGTAGTGGTGTTCCAACCGGTGGACCAGGGCGGTCAGCTCCTCCGAGCCGTTCACCTGCGAGTCGATGCTCGCGTTCGCGACCCGGGCGGCCTTCTCGAGGCGGGAGGTGTCGAAGTTCAGGCCGGTCAGCTCGCCCACGCCCCGCAGCAGCTCGACCGTGCCGGCCGGGAACGCGACGCCGGCCAGGTAATGCGGCACGTGGACCGTCAGCGCCACCGAATCGAGGCCCGCCTCCTGCAGGCGCAGCTGGAGCAGCGCCTGGGCCGAGCCGGGCACCTGGAAACGCGTGTGGGCGGGCACCTTCGCGCCGGCCGCGGCCGCGATCCGGGAGGTCGGCATCGCGCAGGTCAGCGGCCTGGTGTGCGGCACGGGCACGGGCACGCCGAACATCGACACCGCGTGTTCCACGCGGAAATCCTCGGCCACCTCGCGCACCGCGCCGATGAACTCCTCCCACTTGAAGTCCGGCTCGGGGCCGCTCATGAGCAGCAGCGGGCGGCCGTCCGCGTCGTGGACGAGGTCGATGCCGAGGTCCGGGCTGCGCACCGAGTCCCAGCCCTCCTCGCCGAGCACCATCGGCGGGCGGCGGTCGCGATAGTCGATCAGCTGGTCGACGTCGAACGTGGCGAGCCGTTTCGGGTCGCCGTTCGACTTCAGGTCGTGGATCGCGAGGCCGGCGATCATGCCGGCGTCGAGGAAGCCGTGGAAGGCGTAGAGCAGCGAGGGACCGGGGCCGTCGGCGCCCATCTGGGCCCTCACCTCGGCCGCCACGGACGGATCCGTGCGGTAGAGCCGGTCGTAGCGGCCCGCGCCGGCCGGCCGGTTCGCCTCCGATTCCATGCGGCACCCCCTTCTCGTCTTGTCTAGCACGTGACGCGGCAGCAGGGGAAACGCCTCAAGCTGCGCACGCCCAACAATTAGCAAACATACATGTTGCGTAATTCCCGCGCCAGCGCTTCCGGAACGGCCCAACGCACGATGCCGGCACGGCACGCGCCCCGGCACGTAGCAGTAGCATGGTTAGCCACGAAAAACCGAGTCCAGGGGCAGGAGGCGGCGTGGACGCCAAGGCTGAGCAGCTGCGCGGCGAACAACAACGCATCGACGCTTTGTACGCCCGGCTCGACGAGCTGAAACAGGACGCCGCCACCCGGCTCGACCGCGTGCGGCGGGCCGGCCCGTCCGGATCGCCGCAGAACCGTTCGGAGCGCGACTCGTTCGCCACCCACCACGCCGACCGCCTCGCCCTGTTCGAGGCCGTCGAGGACCGCTTGTGCTTCGGCCGCCTCGACTACACCGAGGAGGCTGGCGGCGAGACGCGCTACATCGGCCGCATCGGCCTCGCCACGCCGGACCAGACCCAGCTCCTGACCGACTGGCGCGCGCCGGCGGCCGAGCCGTTCTACCAGGCCACCGCCGCCCACCCGCTGGGCGTCACGCGGCGCCGCCACATCCAAACCCGGCGGCGCGCCGTCATCGGCCTCGAGGACGAGCTGTTCGACCTCGACCACGTCTCGAAGGCCGCCGCCCAGACCCTGTCCGGCGAGGGCGCCCTGCTGGCCGCGATCGCGGCCGAACGCACGGGCCACATGCACGACATCGTCTCCACGATCCAGGCCGAACAGGACCGTGTGATTCGCTCCGACCTGGCCCGGCCGCTCGTCGTCGAGGGCGGGCCCGGCACGGGCAAGACGGCCGTCGCGCTGCACCGCGCCGCCTACCTGCTGTACACGTACCGCGGGCGCCTCGCCTCGGCCGGCGTACTGCTCGTCGGGCCGTCGCGGCTGTTCCTGCGCTACATCGACCAGGTCCTCCCCTCGCTCGGCGAGAACGGCGTCGTCACGACGACGCTCGGCGACATCCTGCCGGGGTTCAGGGCCACGGCCATCGACGCCCCGGCCGCGGCCCGCGCCAAGGGCCGACGCGTCTGGCAGCAGATCCTCCGGCGCGCGGTCAGGCAAAGGCAGCGGCTGCCGCGCACCAACCAGGAGGTCCGGGTCCAGGGCCACGTGCTGACGCTGAGGCGGCGCGACCTTCAGGCCGCCGAGGCCCAGGCCCGCGCCACGCGCAAGCCGTACAACGCCGCCCGCGTCGTGTTCGTGCGCCGCGTCATCGAACAGCTCACGGACCAGCTGGCCCAGGCCGTCAAGGCTGAGCAGCACCACATCGAGCGCGCCACCCTGGCGGAAGACGTGCGCACGGCCCGCGACGTCCGCGTCGCGCTGAACCTCTGCTGGATGCCACTGACCCCGACCAAACTGCTCGAGGACCTGTTCGCCAAGCCACTGCTGCTCCGGGCCGCGGCCCCCGAGCTGAGCGAGGCCGAGCGCCGGGCCGTCGCCCGGCCGGCCGGGGCGCCGTGGACCGTCTCCGACGTCCCGCTGATCGACGAGGCCGCCGAGCTGCTCGGGCACGACGACGAGGCCGGCCGCCGCGAGCGGGCCCGCCGCCACCGGATCCGCGACCGCGAGCGCGACTACGCCGGCGCCGTGCTGGAGAACCAGGGCGCCGGCTACGCCCAGTGGATGCTCACGGCGGACCAACTGGCCGACCGCTGGATCGGCACCGGGCCGCACCTCTCGGCCGCCGAGCGGGCCGCCCAGGACCGCACGTGGACCTACGGCCACATCGTCGTCGACGAGGCCCAGGAGCTCAGCGAGATGGATTGGCGCATGCTGCTGCGGCGCTGCCCCACGCGCAGCTTCACGATCGTCGGCGACCCGGGCCAGACCCATTCGGCGGCCGGGGCCCGCGACTGGGCGGAGGCCTTCGACACCCTGTTCGGCGCGGGGCGCTGGCAGCGTGAGCGGCTCACGGTCAACTACCGGACCCCGGCCTCGATCATGGCGCTGGCCGAGGCCAGCGCGCGTGCCGCCGGTGTGCCGATCCTCCCGACCACGTCGGCCCGCGACGTGCCGGAGGCCGCGCTCGAGGTCAGCGGCCCCGACCCGGTGGCGCTCGCCGTCGCCCAGGTCGTGGACCTGCTGCGGCGCGGTTCCCACGCGGCCGGTCCCGCGGCATCGGACGCTTCCCCGACCGCCCGGTACGGCGGACGGCTCGCGGTCATCGCGCCGGCCGCCGATGGCGCGGCGCTGCGCGCGGGGTTGGAACGGGCCGGCATCGCCCGGGTCGGCACGGCCGAGACGGTGCTCGACGAGTCCGTCTCCGTGCTGACGCCGGCCGAGGCGAAGGGGCTGGAGTTCGACGATGTCGTGGTGGTCCGCCCGGAGATCCTCGGGGCCGGGCCGGCCGGACCGCGCGACCTGTACGTGGCCGAGACGCGCGCCACGCAGCACCTGCGGCTCATCGGCGCGGCGGACCAGGCGGACTAGGCCGGGCCGCCGGCCCCGGCCGCGCGCTGCTCGGCCCAGGCGGCGCCGTCGAGGAAGGCCTCGGCCCGCGCGGTCCGGGGGTAGCGTTCCAGCAGCTCGCGGAAGGCCGGGCCGTGGCCCGCGCCCGGCCTGACCAGGTGCGCCAGCTCGTGCAGCAGCACGTAGTCGAGCACCCATTCGGGCGCGCCGCGCAGGCGGGACGAGATCAGGATGCGGCCGTCCAGCGATTGGGCCGAACCCCACCGGTGTTGCTGGCGGTCCGACCATTCGATGGAGCCGATCAGCGAGCCGGCGTCCTCGAGGCCGAAGTGCCGGCGGCCCAGTTCGGCCGCGCGCCGCGCCAGGGCGGGCGCGGACGGGCGGCGGCGGGCCTCCTTGGCCTGGACCTTCGCGACCAGACCGGTCACGGCCTCGCGCTCCTGGGCCCGGGTCAGGTGGGCCGGCACGCGCACGACGATGGCGCCGCCCTCGCGCCGGGCCTCGATGGTGCGGCGGCGGCGGCGCGACCGTTCGACCCGGGCCGGCACGGCCTTGAGCCACGCCTCGTACTCGCGCTGGCCCATGCTCACGGCCCCCAAGCCTACGGCCCCGAATGGACCCGGTGCGGAGCGGCGCGGCCCAGGTGGGACAATCGGAACGTGCCCCTTCGTCGCCATCACATCACGCTGCCCACCTCGATGGCGGGAATCATCCTGCTCCTCGGCTCCATGACGGCGATCGGCGCGATCTCCGGCGACATCTATCTGCCGGCCATGCCGGCCATCGCCCACGACCTCCAGTGCTCGAACGCGCTGGTCCAGGTCACGGTCGCGGCCACGCTGCTGGGCGGGGCCATCGGCCAGCTGCTGATCGGGCCGATCTCCGACATGCTCGGGCGGCGGAGTCCCGCCATGGTCGGCATCGCGATCCACATCGTGGCCTCGGGGGCCGTGCTGTTCGCGCCGAACATCTGGGTGCTGCTCGCGCTGCGCTGCCTCCAGGGCATCGGCAACGCCTCCGGCCAGGTCATCGCGACGTCCGTGGTGCGCGACCTCTACCAGGGTTCCAAGGCGGCACGGCTCATGAGCCAGCTCGTGCTGCTGATCGGCGTGGCACCACTGTTCGCGCCGACGCTCGGCTCGTGGCTCAGCTACCAGTTCGGGTGGCGGTCCAATTTCACGTTCCTCACGCTGATCGGCCTCGCGCTGGAGATCGCGATGGCCGTGAAGCTGGAGGACACGCTCGCCCCTGAGAGTCGCGCCCACGGCCGGCTGACCTCGGTGTTCAGCTCGTTCAAGGTGTTGGCGCGCGACCGCCGCTTCCTCGCGCTGGCCGCGATCCCGGGGCTCGGCCAGTCCGTGATGATGACGTGGGTGTCGAGCTCCTCGTTCCTGCTGCTGGAGCATTACAAGGTCTCGACGTGGGCCTACCCGCTGCTGTTCGCCTGCGGCGGCATCTGCTCGGTGGCCGGCGCCCAGTTGAACGCCCATCTCGTGAAGCTGCGCTCCCCCGCGATCCCGCTGCGCGCGGCCACGCCGCTGAGTTTTCTGTTCTCTCTCGTGGCCCTCGTGCTGGCGCTCACCCACACGGGCGGGTTGTTCGGGCTGCTGCTGCCGTTGTGGGCGATCATCTTCTGCGACGGCATGGTGATGGCGAACGCCACGGCCCTCGCGATGACCAGGCACGGCGAGATCGCGGGCGCGGCCGCCGCGCTGATCGGCACGGCCCAGACGCTCTCGACGGGCGTGGTGGTCACGATCGTCAGTTTCGTGGGCGGCACGCAGATCGTCATGACGACGGTGATCGCCTGCTGCCTCGGCCTCATCATGGCGATCCTGTTGGGCGGCACGACGGTCTACCGCCGCCGTTTCCCCCAGGACGCCTCCGGCCCGCACCCCAAAAATTAGGCGACCGTACACGATGACGGAACCACCTTCAACGTGCCCGGTCGCCAAACTCTGGGGAAAAGAGCGGTGGCGGTGCCCGGTGTTTGAACGTTCCGGCACCGGGCGCCGTCACCGCTATGAGGGGAACCGGGGCAAGTAGGACCGGCCTCTTCGAGGTTAGCGCCACCGGCCCGAAAAAGTGGCCTTCACCAGCGCAAATGCGTAGAAACACTCAAGTAGAAATACTGATTGCCGCACGGCGCCACGTCCCGGCCGGCCCCGCGGCGAAACCCTCACGGCCGGCCCGCGGCCTCACACGCCGAGCAGGATGATGAACGGCAGCGTCACGAACATGAGGAAGTTCGTCATGATGACGGTGTGGACCGCGAAGTCGTAGGCGATCCCGTACTGCGAGCCCTGGATCACGT
>JAISIU010000190.1 GCA_031261885.1 Bifidobacteriaceae bacterium | reverse complement strand
ACGAAGAAGATGGCCGAGGACCTGACGGCCTACCTGGCCGAACGCGGCGTCAGGGTCCGGTACCTCCACTCCGAGGTCGACACGCTGAAACGGGTCGAGCTGCTGCGCGACCTGCGCCTCGGGGAGTTCGACGCCCTGGTCGGCATCAACCTGCTGCGCGAGGGACTCGACCTGCCCGAGGTCTCGCTCGTCGCGATTCTCGACGCCGACAAGCAGGGTTTCCTCCGGTCCGCCACCTCGCTGATCCAGACCATCGGGCGCGCCGCCCGCAACGTCTCAGGCCAGGTCATCATGTACGCGGACGAGCGCACCGAGGCCATGGCCCAGGCCATCGACGAGACGAACCGGCGGCGGGCCAAGCAGATCGCCTACAACACGGAGCACGGGATCGACCCGCAGCCGCTGCGCAAGAAGATCGCGGCCGTCACGGACATGCTCGTGCGCGAGGATCAGGACACGGCGGCGCTCCTCGGGACCGGGTCGGAGAGCGCGATCGACGCCGCGCTGGGACGCCCGGCCAAGGGACGGGGCAAGGGCGCGGGCGCCGGCGGCAAGGGCACGCGCGGCAAGGGGGCTGGCTCCCAGGGCGCGTCGGGTCCGGGCGGCCAGGCGGCGGCCGACCTGGCGCGGCTGATCGGCGACCTGTCAGCTCAGATGCACGCGGCCGCGGACGAGCTGAACTTCGAGCTGGCGGCGCGCCTGCGCGACGAGATCGCCGACCTCAAGAGCGAGCTGCGCCAGATCCGCGCCGCGGCCTGACCCAGTGGATCCGGCAGCGGGTCCGGGCACCCGCGCCTCGACCTGACTTAGTGGGTCCGGGCACCCGCGCCCCGGCGCCCGCCCCCCCGGCACCCCCGGTGCTCCCGGCGCCCAGTGGGTTTCCCCGCCCCGGCGGGGGCGGCCGGCCGCGATGTGGAAACATAGGGGGAGAACACCTCAGTTTTCGCCCCTCCGTGGGCCCCCGATGAGCCGTACGCTGCGCGGTCGGGCCTCATGCGGACCAGTATCGAACGGAAGGACCGCTGTTGCGCCAAGCACCCTGGTGGGTTTGGATCCTCTCGATTGTCGGCGTGCTGATCGCCATCGCTTACGACTTCTTCCGGCACGTGCGCCGGGCCCATGTCCCCGCCACGCGAGAGTCGGTCCGCATGGTCCTCTTCTATGTGACGCTCGCGGTCGTGTTCGGGCTCGGCATGTGGGTGGTTTGGGACGGCAATCACGCTGGCCAGTTCTTCGCCGGCTACCTGACCGAGGAATCGCTGAGCTTCGACAACCTCTTCGTGTTCCTGTTGATCATGAAGAAGTTCCGCGTGCCGGAGGAAGCGGAGCAGAAGGTGCTGTTGGTCGGCGTCATGGTGGCGCTCGCGCTGAGGGCTGTTTTCATCCTGATCGGTGGTGCCGCGATCAGCCATTTCTCGTGGGTTTTCTACATTTTCGGCCTCTTCCTCGCCTACACGGCCGTCAAGGTGTTCGTCGAGAAACCCGACCCGGACGAGGAATACAAGGAGAACGCGCTGGTGCGGCTCGTGGGTCGCGTGGTCCACGTCGCCCCGAACTTCCACGGCGACGACATGCGCCTGCCGGCCGACCCGGCCGACCCGAAGCGCCACCGCCCGTGGACGCCGATGATCGTCGTGATGATCGCGATCGGCACCACCGACGTCATGTTCGCGCTCGATTCGATCCCGGCGATCTTCGGCCTCACGAAGGTGACGTACATCGTGTTCATGACGAACGCGTTCGCGTTGCTCGGCCTGCGCGAGCTGTACTTCGTGCTCGGCGCGCTGATGAAGAAGCTGCCGTACCTGTCGAAGGGCCTCGGCGTGATCCTCGGGTTCATCGCTGTCAAACTGATCCTCGAGGCGTTGCACACCAATTCGTTGCCGTTCCTGAACGGCGGCAAGGGACTGCCCATCCCGGAGATTCCGACGGCCTTGTCGCTCGGCGTCGTGTTGGGCGTCCTCGCGGTGACGGCCGCCGTCTCGCTGTTGTGGCCGCCCAAGGGCCGGCCGGAGGGCCAGGGGGACCGGGAGGGCGCGCCCAGCGGCCGGTGAATTGCCGGTGAGTGGTCGGTGAGCGGCGGGTCGGCGTCCCTTCTATTCGACCTACCCGCCGCCAAACCCGGCAAACCAGATAAAACCCGGCAAACGTAGATAAAACCCGCCAAACGTAGAGAACGGAAGGTCCGTCATCGGGCGCCCCTTGTTTCGGGGTGGACGATGACGGACCTTCCGTCTGTGGGGGAGCGTTCAGTCGGGCCGGCCTCTGGGCTTTGGCCGTGGACCGGGCTTTCGGGGCCGGTCCGGGTGGCTCAGAAACCGCTCTTGTAGGGCTTGCCACCGTTGGACTTGAGGCCGGGCACGAGGACCGCGCGGCCGAGCACCTTGTGGTTCTCGAGGGCGCGGTAGGCCTCGACGCCGTCCTCGAGCGACCAGGTCTCGGTCTGGATCTTCAGGACACCGCGCTGGGCGAGCGCGACAACCTCGTAGAGGTCGCGCCGGGTGCCCCAGCAGGGGGAGAAGACCTGGCACTCGTACGGGAGGATGCCGAAGCCGACGGAGGCGACGCCGCCGCCCACGCCGACAATGTTCCAGTCGCCGCGGACCTTGCACATCTTGGCGCCGAGGTCGACGGTGGCCTGGATGCCGACGAAGTCGAAGACGACGTCCGCGCCCTGGCCGTGGG
>JAISIU010000146.1 GCA_031261885.1 Bifidobacteriaceae bacterium | reverse complement strand
TCGACAGCGCGACCTGGGGTCCCGAGATCGTCGCGTACAACGGCACGTCGGGGCAGGTCAAGGGTATGGCGGTGGCCCTCTTGCCGGATGGCAAGACCGGGTCGATCGTCTACACGGTCACCACTGGCGAGGCCACCAGCGATCCCACCAGCGGCACGGCCGGTGACGCCACCACCGGGTCGGGGGCCACATCCGCGACCCTCGCCGCCCTCGTGGACACGGCCAAGCCGATCACGGCGGACGAGGCCGCGACCGGCGCCACGGGCGTTACCTCCACGGTCCAGATCACGGACGGCCAGGAGACCATCACGAACCCGCAGCTGACGGTCGTGACGCAACAGGACCAGCCGCTGTTCCTCACGGGCTGGCACACCAGCCAAACGACCACCGACGAAAATGGCGTCGCCCAGACGACATCGGACGTCAGGCTCTACGGCTTCGACGAGCACGGCGATCCGGTCGCACTGCCGGATTCGCTGGCGGCGGCCGGTGTCCAGGACGACGTCATGCCGAACGCGAACTTCCGCTTCGCGCACTCCATTGGCTCTAACCCGCCACTCGACCAGACCGCCATTGTCTGGAGCGACGCCGGCACCACGGACGACAGCGCTTCCGGCTCCACCGCCGCGTCCACGACCGGGTCGCTCAAGGCCGTGCGTCTCACGAGAGGCGCCGACGGCCAGCTGAGCCTGGCCCCGCCGACGACGATCGCGACCATGCCCGCTGGCGCGGTGCCCGACACGTTCGACGCCGTCACGGACGGCACGGCCGTCCAGGCGGTCGTCGTCGCGACACGGGATTGGCAGGAGTCCGATGGCGGCACGGGCGGCACGGAGACCGTCACCGCGGCCGACGGCACGTCCGTCGACCTCCCGGTCCGCGTCTCGCTGCTGGGCCTGGCAGCGGGCCAGTTCCAGAACGGGATCAGCGTGACGAGCGTCGTGCCGGACTACTCCTACGTCCACAAGGGCGCGACGATGCCGATCGCCTTCACGGTGACGAACACGGGCCCGACGACGATCGACTCCGTGGCGGTGGCGTTCAAGGACTCGACCACCACCGGGTTCAGCGAACAGGGCGCCTCCAAGGCGGACGCCGATCTGGCCCCCGGCGCTTCGATGACGTTGACGGCCTTCTACGACATCCCGGCAGCGGGCATCGAAGATCCCGAATACCAGGTGACGGCCTCCTACGGCGCCGCCCCCGGCGGCACCACGATCAGCACCTCCGACACGATCCACCTGGACGTGCCGGAGGTCGCGATCGCCTCGGCGACCACGGACCGGACCACGGACGGACAGCGCACCTACCGGGTCACGTTGGCCAACGGCAGCGACGTGCCACTGGCCGGCTCGGGCCGGCACGTCGAGCTGACGTTCGCCGACTCGGCCGGCGCGGCGACCGACGCCTCGGGCGCGGCGACCGACCCGATCCCGCCCGTCACCATCACGGACGACGCCGACCTCGCGAAGATCGACGAGGGCGTCTACACCGTGACGGGGTCGTTCGACACCGCCGCCTACGTCCAGGGCACGCTCGGGAAGACCGAGCTGCCGAACGGCGGCGTCGACATCGAGGCCACCGTCGAGGTGACCGACTCCGACGGCGACCAGCTGACCGAGGCCAACCGCTCGAACAACTACGCCGACCTCAACTTCCCGAGCCTGATCGAGATGGCCGGCGGCGAGACGCAACGCGTGACCACCGGGCTGGACAACACGGCCGGGCGCGGGTCGGAGGTCGCGCTCACGGTCTCCAACCTGTCCCTCCAGGCCGTCCACGACGGCAACGTCCAGGTCACGCTGCTGGACGCCCAGGGCAACCCGATCGCGACGAAGGTGGCGATCGAGGGCCAGGCGCCCAGGCTGTCGCTGGCGGGCGAGTCCGACGCCCAGCTCCAGGTCCACTTCGACCAGACCGGCGCGCGCGCCATCGCGCGGTTCTTCCGCGACACGCCGGGCCAGGCCGCGACGGAACCGGAGCTGGCGGGCCTCGACCTGACCGGTGTGAACGGCATCGAGCTGGCGGCCGGCCAGACCGACTACACCGGCACGGCGACGAACCTGACCGCCACGACGCTGACCGCCCGCGCCGCTTCCGCCGACGCGACCATCACCGTGAGCGCTGGTTCCCGGACCGTCGCGACCGGCACGGGCGCGGTGGCGGCGGCCGTCCCGCTGGCGCTCGGCACCAATCCCGGTGACACGGAGGCGACGGTTATCGACGTGACGGTCGTGACGGCATCGGGCGCCTCCCAGCGGTACCAAATCACGGTCCAAAACACGTACGATGCCGCGTCCGCCGGTCTCATGCTGTCCGTCACCTCCCCGATGGTGGACGGCTGGGTGAAGGCCGGCGACCGTGGCGCGGCCGTCGCGCTCGCGGCCGGCGGCGAATCGGACCAGTGGGCCGGCGTCACGGTCCAGGTCTCGGTCGATGACGGCGCGCCCGTGCGGGCGGACGGCTTCACGGGCGTCTCCCAAACCGTGGCCCTGGTGCAGGGCGAAGGCGAGCACACCGTGACCGCCACCGCGACCGATTCGGCCGGCAACGAGTACCCCGTCGAACCGCTGACGCTCTGGGTCGACCAGACAGCGCCGACGGTGACGGCCGCCACGATGACCACGACCGCCGACCCGATCACGGCCGGACAGGCCGCCGACCCGAGCCTGGCCGGGTTCAACCCGGTGCTGCTGGCCCAAACCGACCGTCGCGTGGCCGTGTCGTGGACCGCCGGCGACACCGCCTCCGGTTTGGCGAGCTGCGACATCCTGCTCGGTGATAAGGCCGTGCCCGTGACCCCGGACGCGGCCGGCCGTTGCCAGACCGTCCTGACCGACCCGTTCTCCGGCCTGGTCAGCGCGCGGGCGACTGACCACGTCGGCCGCACCACGACCGTCGAGCTGGGACAGGTCAACCTCGTGGCGGGTGCCGCGCCGGAGCAGGGCAAACCCGCCCCGGAGACACAGGTGCCGGGGGCCCTGCCGGAGACGTTGAGTGCGCCGACCACGTCGCCGGTGCTGGTGAAGATCTCGGCGACGGCTCTGAAGGTGCACCCGCCGCGTAGCGCCTCTCAGATCCAGTACCGGATCCGGGTCAAGGGCACGTCGACGTGGTCGGCGTGGCAGTATTCGCCGACGTTCCGGCACCTCAAGCCCGGGAAGAAGTATCAGTTGCAGCTCAGGCGTGTGTTGGCGGGGATCGCGGCGTCGGTGCCCTCGGCGATCCCGACCGTGCGAATGAAGGTGCAGGTCAAGTTCAAGTCGGCTCAGGCCGGGGTCAAGGCCAAGGCCATGCCGAAGGCCAAGGCCGTCAAGGCTGGCGCCAAGTTGCACAAGCCCAAGGCCCCTCACGCCAAGGGGTACAGCTTCAAGGGCTGGTACACGAACAAGGCCCGGACCCATAAGTACAACTTCCACAAGAAGGTGAAGAAGTCGATCACGTTGTACGCGGGCTGGAAGAAGTAACCGCCGTTCCGGCTCCGTCGAGCCGGTCCGATCGCCCCACCCATGAAATCCCGCCAACCCAATAAGAACGATGGCGGCGTTCCCCACGAACCGGGGAGCGCCGCCATCGTCCATGAAACCGGGCCCGAAACGAATGGCGGCGCCCCCCACCTAAAAGGGGAGCGCCGCCATCGTCGGTTTTATGCAACCGGCAGCGTCACCGCTGGGTCACCGCTCGACCTCGCCCTTGATGAACTTCTCGACGAGCTCGCGGCCCTCGCGGTCCTCGTGCTGGACCGGCGGGGACTTGAAGAAGTAGGTGGACGGGGAGATGATCGGCCCGCCGATGCCGCGGTCGGCCGCGATCTTCGCGGCGCGCAGGGCGTCGATGATGATGCCGGCCGAGTTCGGGGAGTCCCAGACCTCGAGCTTGTACTCGAGGTTCAGCGGCACCTCGCCGAAGGCGCGGCCTTCGAGGCGGACGAACGCCCACTTGCGGTCGTCGAGCCACGGCACGTAATCCGACGGCCCGATGTGGATGTCGCGGGCCGGCAGCGCGTGGTCCATGTTCGAGGTCACGGCGCGGGTCTTGGAGATCTTCTTCGACTCGAGCCTGGAACGCTCCAGCATGTTCTTGAAGTCCATGTTGCCGCCGACGTTCAGCTGGTAGGTGCGGTCCAGGATCACGCCGCGGTCCTCGAACAGCCGGACCAGCGTGCGGTGCGTGATCGTCGCGCCGACCTGGCTCTTGACGTCGTCACCGACGATCGGCACGCCGGCGTCCTCGAACTTCTTGGCCCACGTGGGATCCGAGGCGATGAACACGGGCAGCGCGTTGACGAACGCGACGTGGGCGTCGAGGGCGCACTGGGCGTAGAACTTGTCCGCCTGCTCGGAGCCAACGGGCATGTAGGAGACGAGGACGTCGACCTTCTTGTCCTTGAGGACCTGGACCACGTCCACGGGCTCGGCCGGGGACTCTTCGATGGTCTCCTGGTAGTACTGGCCGAGGCCGTCGTACGTGGGGCCGCGCTGGACCTGAACGCCGAGGTTCGGCACGTCGCAGAACTTGATCGTGTTGTTCTCGGAGGCCCAGATCGCGTCGGCGATGTCGAGCCCGACCTTCTTCTTGTCGACGTCGAAGGCCGCCACGAACTCGATGTCGTGGATGTGGTACGGGCCGAACTGGACGTGCATGAGCCCCGGCACGGTGCTGGCCGGGTCCGCGTCGCGGTAGTACTGGACGCCCTGCACCAACGAGTTGGCGCAGTTCCCGACGCCGGCGATGGCGACTCGGATGGCAGTCATTGTTTCTCCTTGAGTTGATAGTTGCGGGTTGTAGGAGGGGTATCGCCGGGGATCCCCATGCGGGAGGGACGGGATCCGCCGGGCGGGCCGGTGTTTGGCCCCGCCGGGTGGCGTCCGATGCCGGACAGTTGCCCGATGCCGGAAGCGCGCCTTTGGGGGCGGGTCGCTTATCCGGGTGGTCCCGTGGCGCGGCGGGCGCGCCGCGAGGCGCGGCGGGCGCCGCGTTCGGCGTCGATGAGGTCATCGAGCCAGCGCACCTCGCGTTCCACCTGGTCCAGGCCGTGGCGGTGGAGTTCCGTCAGGTATGGGTCGGCGGAGGGGGTGCGGGTCATTGAGGTGCGGAGGGCGTCGTAACGTTCCGCCATGCGGATGCGGCGGCCTTCCAGCACACGGAGGCGGGTCTCCGGGTCGGTCTGCGCGAAGAACGCGAAACGGACGTCGAAGTTCTCGTCCTCCCAGGAGGCCGGGCCGGCCTCGCCGAGCATCGATTCGAAGGCCGCCTCGCCTTCCCCGGTCAGGCGGTAGACGATTTTGCCGCGCTTGGCGGCCAGGGCGGTGGCGATCTCCGGGTCGGTGCGGGAGGAGGCGATGAGTCCACGGCCGGCGAGGTCGCGCAGGCACGGGTAGAGCGAGCCGTAGGAGAAGGCGCGCAGTGGGCCGAGCATCTCGTTGAGGCGTTTGCGCAGTTCGTAGCCGTGCATCGGGGCGCTGTGGAGCAGGCCGAGGACAGCCAGTTCGAGCACTTCGGAACGACTGCGCACGGTGAGGGATGCGACCTTTCTGGTGGTGTGGGCGCCGGCGGCCATGAGGCCGGGAGGGGCGGATCGGTGAAACCGATGTATCGAATGGATACATCGCAAGGGTAGGTCAATCTGACCGATCACGCAACACTATCGAAACGTGAGCTGCCCCACTCGCCCACTAAATGGCCGGAGTGGGGAGAGCGTAGAGGTTCGGTGAAGCGCGGCGGGATTCCGAGGCGGGGGCTGTAGCGTGGCCTTGAGAAGAGCCCGCCGCACGCCCCGGCGGGTACCAGGTCAAAGGCTGGCGGCCCTAAGGTGTGGGGCCCCGGCGGCGAAGGGCAGGAATCAGATTGGCTCAACCGCCTGAACGACGGTCCGTGCGCCCCGGTGGATCCGCTAATGACAACGGCAGCGGCGGGCCGCGTCCACCGCGGCGCGTCTCCGCCAAGGGAGCGGCCGGCGGCGCCGCCCAACCGCTCCCGCCCCGGCGGCGCTCCATCGCGCCGCCGCCCCAGGCCCCCAGCTACGCCCCCAAAGCGGCTCCCAAGGCGACCCCCAGGAGGACGGCCGGGCCGGCATCGTCCACCGCTCCGCGCACACCGAAGGCGACACCACCCGCCCACGGTCCCGCCACGGCATCGGCCGCGGGTCAGCGCGCCGGCTCCGGCACCCGGTGGAAGGCCGCGCCGAAGGAACCCGCCCAGGCCGCCCAGGCCGCTATCCCAACCGGTCGGCGCGGCAAGAAGAAAAAGGTCGGGCTGAACGGGGAGAAGCTCGGCTTCTTCAACTACCCGCGCAAGCAATACCGCGGCATCCACCGCTACCTGCCGTCGTGGAAGTTCGTGGGCGCCTGCTGCCTCATCGTCATCGCGGCCGGGGTCGGCCTGTTCTGGTGGGTCTACCAATCGGTCGACCTGCCCGACACGGCCGCCGCCAACGCGCTGGCCCAAACCACGCGCGTCTACTACTCCGACGGCAAGACCGAGATGGGCGAGTTCTCCGCCCAGAACCGCGAGGTCGTGGCGCTCTCGACGCTGCCGGACTATGTGGGCCAGGCGTTCGTCTCGGCCGAGGACCGGACGTTCTGGTCCAACTCGGGCGTCGACCCCGTGGCCCTGACCAGGGCGTTCATCAACAACCTGCGCGGCCGGCCCCGGCAGGGCGGCTCCACGATCACGCAGGAATACGTCGAGCGCTACCTCGTCGGCAAGACGACGACGGACATCAAGGGCAAGGTCCGCGAGGCCATCCTCGCGCTCAAGGTGACCCGCGCCAAGGACAAATCCGCGATCCTCGAGTCCTACCTCAACACGATCTACTTGGGCCGCAGCGCCTACGGTGTCCAGACCGCCGCCCAGGCCTACTTCGGCGTCGACGCGAAGAACCTGACCGTCTCGCAGGCCGCGCTGCTGGCCGGCATCCTGCCCGCCCCCACTGACTACGACCCGGCCACCAGCCTGACGAAGGCGACGGCTCGGTGGAACTACGTGCTCGACGGCATGGTCAAGGGCGGCTACATCACGCAGAGCGCGCGCGCGGCCATGTCGTTCCCCGCGACGATCACGCCGAAGGTCTCGAACGTCTACTCCGGCACCAAGGGCTACCTGTTGCAGATGGTGCGCCAGGAGATGACCACGAAGGGCGGCATGAGCGAGCAGAAGCTCGATTCCGGCGGCTACAAGATCGTCACGACGATCAACAAGACGTGGCAGGCCGCCGCCGTCAAGGCCGTCAAGGCCCTGCCGAGCGACCAGCCCGACGGCCTGCACGTCGCCGCCGTGTCCGTCGACCCGGCATCGGGCGCCATCAAGGCGCTGTACGGCGGCGCCGACTACATGACCCGGCAGCAGAACGCCGTCACGCAGGACGTCGCGCAGGTCGGCTCCACGTTCAAGCCGCTCGCGCTCACGGCCGCGCTCGAATCCGGCGACTACGGCCTCTCGGACGGTTTCCCCGGCTACTCGCCGATGACGATTCCGCTGGATAACGGCAAGACCTGGAAGGTGGAGAACGAGTACAACACCTCCTACGGCTGGTCCTCGCTGCTGCGCGCCACCGAGGACTCGATCAACACCGTGTTCGCCCAGCTCAACGAGAAGATCGGCCCGGAGCTGACGAGGGCGGCGGCGGTCAAGGCCGGGCTGCCGTCCAACACGCTCGGGCTGACCAGCGACATGTCGAACGTGCTCGGCACCGCCTCGCCCCACCCGCTCGACATGGCCCGCGTCTACGCGACGCTCGCCGACCAGGGCGTGCGCCACGACACGTACATCGTCCAGAGCGCCACGGCCCCGACCGGCAAGACCGTCTACTCCGGGGCCAACAAGGGCGTGCGCGTCTTCGACAAGGACGTCATGGCCGAGGTCACCTACGCGCTGAGCCAGGTGGTCCAGTACGGCACCGGCACGGAGGCGCAGAACATCGGGCGGCCCGCGGCCGGCAAGACCGGCACCACCGAGGAACACCAGGCCGTCTGGTTCGCGGGCTACACGCCGCAGATGACGACCGTGGTCGCGATGTACCAGAACGGCCCGGACGGACAGGTGGTGCAGTTGACGCCGTTCGGCGGACGCACTGAGATGAGCGGCGGCGACATGCCGTGCGACGTCTGGGTCGACATCATGAACGCCGAGATGAAGGGCATGACGGTCGAGGACTTCCCGGACCGCACCTACCTGAAGGGCGACAAGGGGTCGGTTTACGGCTATTCGTCCTCGCCGAAGGCCTCGTTCGGGCCGGCCACGTCCGGCTCCTCGAAGAAGGCGTCGGCCAAGGCCAGCGCCTCGGCCACGAAGGGCCCGGCCGGCGGCGCCACGACGGCTCCGGCCCAGACCGCCCCGGCCCAGCCGGGCGGCGGGGGCGGCGGCACCGGTGGCGCCACGGCCACGGGCGAGCCGGCGCCGACGGGCGGGGCCTCGGCCGGCGGGGGCGGGGCCAGCGGTTCGGCCCAGGCGCGCGCCGGCGGTTGAGAGCTCCCGGCGCGCGGGTCCCGGGGCCGGCGCCCACCAGCGGCGGGCTGAGGGCGCGGCCCGGGCGGTGATAAACTGCGATGTCCGCTCTGGGCCCATCGTGGGCCGGAGTGGGACGCATCAACCCTCCTGCCACGGAAGGACCGTGGCCGCAAAAGACCATAGGAGGTGGGTTTCTTCGTGCGTCCATACGAAATCATGATCATCCTCGACCCCGAAGTCGAGGAGACGGCCAAACCCGTGCTCGACAAGTTCCTGACGGTTGTGACCAAGGACAAGGGCACCATCGACAACTTCGACCTTTGGGGCAAGCGCAAGATGGCGTACCGCATCAACAAGAAGGAAGAGGGCGTCTACGCCGTCGTCAACTTCACGGCGACCTCGCCCACGGCCAAAGAGCTCGACCGCCAGCTGAACCTCTCGGAATCGGTGCTGCGCACCAAGCTGCTGCGCGCCGACGCCAAGTGACCAGCGCCCGGTACTAGGGAGTCACATCCATGGCAGGCGACACCATCATCACCGTCATCGGCAACCTGACCGGTGACCCAGAGCTGCGGTTCACGCCCTCGGGCGCGGCCGTCGCGAACTTCACCATCGCCTCCACGCCGCGCGTCTACGACCGCCAGGCCGGCCAGTGGAAGGACGGCGAGACGCTGTTCCTCCGCTGCTCGATCTGGCGCGAGGCGGCCGAGAACGTCTCGGAGAGCCTCGTGAAGGGCACGCGCGTCATCGCGCAGGGCCGCCTCACGCAGCGCAGCTACGAGACCCGCGAGGGTGAGAAGCGCACGGTGGTCGAACTGCAGTGCGACGAGATCGGGCCCTCGCTCCGGTACGCCTCCGCCAAGGTGACGCGCAACCCGCGCCAGGGCGGCGGCTTCTCCGGCGGCGGCCAGGGCTACGGCGGCGGCAACGGCCACGGTGGCGGTTACTCCGGCGGCAACTCGGGCGGCGGCGCCCAGGGCGGCCACCAGGGTGGCGGCTTCGCCTCCGGCGGCAGCGACGACCCGTGGGCCACGCCCGGCGTGACCGGCCCCGTCGGTGACGAACCTCCGTTCTGACCACCACCGGGCCTGAGGCCCAATCCACTCATGAAATCGAACTTCCGGGGTTCCGCCCGCCGGTCACACGGCCGGCCGGCGTGGCACTCCGGGCAACCTGAAGGAGCATGAATCAAATGCCAAAGCCTCCGATTCGCAAACCGAAGAAGAAGGCCAACCCGCTGCGTGCCGCGAAGGTCGAGGGCATCGACTACAAGGACACGGCGCTGCTGCGCAAGTTCGTGTCGGACCGCGGCAAGATCCGCGCCCGCCGCGTCACCGGCGTGACGGTCCAGGAGCAGCGCGCCATCGCCCGCGCGGTCAAGAACGCCCGCGAGATGGCCCTGCTGCCGTACTCCACGACGGCCCACTGATCCCGAGACTAGAGAAGAAAGGGGAGCGAGATGACGAAGATCATTCTCACCCAGGAGATCTCCGGGCTCGGCGAGGCCGGAGACATCGTTGACGTGAAGCCGGGCTATGCCCGCAACTATCTGCTGCCGCGCAAGCTGGCCACGCCGTTCACGAAGGGCGGCGAGAAGCAGGTCCTCTCGATCCAGCGGGCGCGCCGCGCGCGGGCCCTCGCCACGGTCGAGGACGCCACGGCGGCGCAGGAGCGGCTCGCGGCCATGCAGGTCAAGGTCGTGGCCCGCGCGGGCGCCACGGGCCGGCTCTTCGGCACCGTGACGGCCACGGAGATCGCGGCCGCGGTCGCCGAGCAGGGCGGCCCCAAGCTCGACAAGCGCAAGATCGAGGTGGGCCAGCGCATCAAGGCGCTCGGCGACTACCAGGTCAAGGTCCGGCTGCATGAGGCGGTCGAGGCCCGCATCAACATCTCGGTGGTGCCCGCCTGAGCCCACGCGAGAGCTCGAACATCGAGGGGCCGGTCGCCCGCCGCACGGCGGGGACCGGCCCTTCGCCGTTCCCACCCATGCCGTTCGGGGATGGACGATGTCGGTCGCGCCGTCCGGTGGTCGGGTACCGGTTTCGGCGGGGTTTCTCGCGGTGGGTTGGACCGGCATCGGACTCCGATCTCACGTGGTGAGACGGCCCGGAACTAATTTGGAACGCACAACTCTCCGATCGCGTTCCCGCAGCTCAGCGGGCGGTGACGACGGCCTGGGCCGTGAAAACTGCCCAATTTTCCCCAGCGCCGTCCACAAGAGCTGTGGACGGCCGGCGCGGAGACGGCACGGTTTTGCACCGGCCATCCCCAGGTCCGTCCCCAAGCCCGATTGCGGGCGCCCGGGCGGCGGACCACTATGTGAGGTGCGTCGCCCACCGCCCACCCGCGTCCCCTACTGGCAAGCCCCGAGACACGCCGAACGGCACGTCTGTTCTTTTTTTGTCAGTGGTTTGCGGTTTACTCCGACGTGTAGCGCTCGACACGTTTCGATAGGGGTTCATTCCGTATGTCCCAGGCCACTGAGTTCGACGTCCTAAGCGACCTCGACGAGTTCGACCGCGTCCCGCCGCACGACCTCGCGGCCGAGCAGAGCGTGCTCGGCGGCATGCTCATGAGCAAGGACGCGATCGCCGACGTCGTCGAGGTGTTGCACGAGGACGACTTCTACCGCCCGGCCCATGAGACGGTCTTCAACGTCATCACCTCGCTCTACGGCTCGGGGGAGCCCGTCGACGCGCTGACGGTCTCGGCGGAGCTGACCCGGCGCGGCGAGCTGAGCCGCGTGGGCGGCGCCACCTACCTCCACGACCTGGTCCAGACCGTGCCCACGGCCGCGAACGCCGGCTACTACGCGCAGATCGTCCGCGACCGCGCCATCCTCAGGCGGCTCGTCGAGGCCGGCACGCGCATCACGCAGCTCGGCTACTCCACGGCCGGGGACGACGTCGAAGACCTCGTCAACTCCGCCCAGGCCGAGGTCTACGCCGTCACGGAGCGCGAGGGCTCGGAGGACTACCAGCCGCTGTCCCAGATCATCGACCCGTTCATGAACGACCTCGTGCACGCGCGCGACAACCGCAGCGAGCTGGTCGGCGTGCCCACGGGCTTCCCGGCGCTCGACAACCTGACGAACGGCCTCCAGCCGGGCCAGCTGATCATCCTCGCGGCCCGCCCCGGCAAGGGCAAGTCCACGCTGGCCCTCGACTTCGCCCGCGCCGCCGCGATCAAACACCACCTGACCTCCGTGATCTTCTCCCTCGAGATGTCCCGCACCGAGATCACGCAGCGCCTCGTCTCGGCCGAATCCGGCGTCCTTCTGTCCAAGCTGCGCAACGGCGGCTTCGACGACCACGACCTGGAACGCATCGTGGCCCGCCTCGACGACATCAAGGCCGCGCCGCTGTACGTGGACGACTCCCCGAACATGTCGCTCATGGAGATCCGCGCCAAGTGTCGCCGGCTCAAGCAGCGGCACGACCTGAAACTCGTGATCGTCGACTACCTCCAGCTCATGAGCTCGGGCCGCAAGGTCGAGTCCCGCCAGCAGGAGGTCTCGGAGTTCTCCCGCACGCTGAAGTTGCTGGCCAAGGAGTTGAGCGTGCCCGTCGTCGCGCTGTCCCAGCTGAACCGTGGCCCCGAGCAGCGCCAGGACAAGAAGCCCGTGCTCTCGGACCTGCGCGAATCAGGTTCGCTCGAACAGGACGCGGACGTCGTGATCCTGCTGCACAAGCCCGACGCCCCGGCGGAGGAGGGCGCGCCCATGGCCGCGGACGAGGCGCAGCTGATCGTCGCGAAGCACCGTAATGGCCCCACGGCGGAGATCCCCGTGCTGTTCCGCGGGCACGTCGCCCAGTTCAACGAGCCGGGCTCGGACTTCTGAGCCGCCGGCCCGGCAGAGGACGGGCGGCCGCGTGGCAGACTGGGGAGCCGTGAGTCCAAGCCCGCGCACCCGCCTCGCCATGGCTGCGGGGCGGCTCGTCGCCACCGCGTCCCGCCTGGCGGGCCGCGGCCGCGGCCAACAAGTGGGCGGCCGTGTCATGCTGCGCCTCGCGCCGGGGCTGCTCAGGGACCTGGCCTGGCCCATGGCCGCGACGCTCGTCTCGGCCACGAACGGCAAATCCACCACCACGCGCTTCATCGCCGAGGCCCTGCGAACGAGTGGGCCCACCGCCCACAACGCGACGGGCGCGAACATGGGTCCGGGCGTCGCCACGGCGCTCGCGGCCCACCCCGGGGCGCGCTACGCCGCGCTCGAGGTCGACGAGGCCCACCTCCCGTACGTGGCGCGCCAGACCCGGGCCGGCGTCCTCGTGCTGATGAACCTGTCCCGCGACCAGCTCGACCGTGGCGCCGAGGTGACGTTGCTGGCCCAGCGCTGGCACGGCCTCCTGGAGGGGGCGGACTGGCCCGTGACCGTCGTCGCGAACGCGGACGACCCGCTCGTGGCCTGGGCGGCCGGGCCGGCCGGGCGGATCGTGTGGGCGGCCGGTGGGCAGTGGTGGCGCGAGGATTCCGCGCTGTGCCCGGTCTGTGCCCACCCGTTGGCGCGCGGCGTGGCGGCG